>JALHSW010000452.1 GCA_022865365.1 Acidimicrobiia bacterium
ACACCTACCTCAAAGCTGCCATCGAATGGCGCGACCCCTGCTGTCGCATCGAAGGCTGTCACGCCACCGACGGCCTCGAGATCCACCACACCACCCGCATCACCGACCACGGCATCAGCTCCCTCGAGACCGAAGTCCGCATCTGCGCCCACCACCACGACCTCATCACCCACCACCACTACCAACTCCAAGGCTCACACCACACAGGCTGGCGGCTCACACCCCCCGACCGGGCACCACCCCCCGACACCAGCTGAGGCGGCACCAGCCTCCCCACCCCAAACGCGAAGAGCCTGATTCGTGACCGGACGCGGCACCCGGAGGAGCGGCTCGGTCAGTCGTGCGGGCGTCCCTCGAGGAGCGCCCGGCGCTGCCCCTCGTTCAAGCCGCCCCAGATGCCGTGCGGCTCGCGGATCCGAAGGGCGTACTCCAGGCACTCCTCACGGACCGCGCACTCGACGCAGATCCGCTTGGCTCGCGCTTCGCGCACGTCGCGCGCGGGTCGCGGCTCGGGAACGGTCGGAGCGAAGAACAGCGTCGACTCCGGCCCCCGGCATGCGGCACGCCGCTGCCAGACCTCTTCGTCGGTGCGAACGGCCACGATCCCCCTTCGGGTCCGCCCGTGGTACGCCGCGGAACCTATCCCCGAGGGCGACCGCCCTCAAGACCCAAATTCGGGAGCAGGGGCCTCGGGGGTGGGGGATTTCGTGGCAGGGGATTCGTCGCCGGACTCGGAGCCCTTGGCGGCGCTCCGGCCGCGATCTCGGTAGTCCTTCGCGCCACCCTCCTCGGGCTCCACCTCGAGCACGACGCCCTCGACCGCCACGACCCGCACCGTCGCACCTCGCTCCATGGGCGTCGCCCGGTTCGTCCGTGCCCGCCAGCGGGCGCCCCGGACCGTCACCACCCCGTCAGGGTCGACGGCCACGTCGGCCGTCCCCAGCTCGCCGATCATGCCCTCGCGTCCGAGCGTCGGCGTCGAGAAGCGCGCTCGGATGAACGGCGGGATCGCGAACAGGTAGAAGACCCAGGCACCGAGGCACACGGGCCCGACGAGCCACCACGGGGGATGGAGCTCCGAGGATCCGCCGTACAGGAAGAACGAGCCGACGAGGAGCGAGACCGTCGCGATCGCACTCCAGGCGCCCAGCCCGCCGGCCTGCGCGTCGATCGAGAAGCCGAACGCAGCGAAGACGAGCAGCGCGACGGCCCAGAGGTGCACGGGAAGGCTCGCGAAGCCGTAGGCCGCACCCACGACTGCAACGGCGCCCACCGCGGCCGCGAACCCCACGCTGGCCGCGAAGAACTCGAAGACGATGAGCGCCAGCCCGGCGATCAGCAGGAAGTACGCCATCGACGAACCGAGCAACGCGTGACGCACCTGGCCGCCGATGCCGAGGCTGTCGAAGACGACCTCCTGGTTCGGCTGCCGGCGCCGATCCCTCCCCTCCCCGATGACCTTCGCCGTCGACAGACGCAGCGCGCCCGCCGCGGTCGTGACCTGCTTGCCGTCGAGCGCCACGATCGTCTCACCGAGCGTTGGCCGCACGGCGTTCGTGGCGCCGACCCGCGCCGCGTCCTCGGCCGACAACGAACGCGCCGCGAGCTTCGCCGCCCCTTGCGGATCGCGCCCACGCGCCGCGGCCAACCGAGCCAGCTCGGCGCGGGCCGCGGCGACCGGCGACTCATCCGGTTCGTCGAGCCGGATGGGGTCGGCCGGTCCGACGTTCGAGCCCGGAGACGCGACGGCGACGTGGGCCGCTTCGAGGAGCAGGGTTGCCCCGCTGCTCGCTTCGGCACCCGACGGCCCGACCCACACCACGACCGGCACTCGTGAACGATCGATCGCGCGCACGAGGTCGCCCACCGAGGTCCCGACGGCACCCTTCGAGTCGAGCTGGAGGACCACCATGGTGAGACGGTCGTCGTTCGCACGGTCGATCGCGTCGAGCACGAGCTCCGCGTTCGGGGGATCGATCGCACCCTCGACCTGGACGACCAGGATCCCGCGCCGTCCGGGCCGCCCATCCGAGGCGGTAGAGGCACCGGCCGAAGCGGAGGCGATGAGCGTCGCCGCCGCGCACAGGACCAGGACCAGGGCGGCAGTCAGGCGCAGACAGCGAAGGGGGAAGTGCACAAGACCTCTCGAAACGGATGCGGGGAGACGGTGTGAATAGAGTCGGATATGGAGATGGAGCGGTTCTGCGCCGGCTCTCGGGTGCTGATCGTCGCGGGCAAGGGTGGTGTCGGCAAGACGACCACGACCGCTGCACTCGCCGTGGCTGCTGCCCGCACAGGCGCGAGCGTGCTGATCGTCGAGGTCGAAGGCAAATCGGGCCTCTCCACCTGTTTCGGCGCACCACCGCTCGAGTACGCCGACGCCGAACTGGGGGCCGGCGTCCGGGGCCGAACGCTGACCCCGGACCGCGCGCTGCTCGAGTACCTCGAGGACCGAGGCCTGCGCCGGATCTCGAAGCGTCTCGTGCGCTCGGGTGCGCTCGACATCGTCGCGACGGCCGTGCCCGGGATGAAGGACATCCTCGTGCTCGGCAAGGTGAAGCAGCTCGAACAGGGTGGCGCCGCCGACCTGATCCTCATCGACGCGCCGGCGGCCGGCCATGCCGTCTCGTTCCTCATGTCGCCGCGAGGGCTGCTCGACGCGGTGCGCATGGGGCCGGTGCGGACCCAGGCCGAAGGCGTGATCGCGATGCTCTCGGACCCCGCACGATGTCGCGTGCTCCTGGTCACGCTGCCCGAGGAGACGCCGGTCAACGAGCTGGTCGACACCGCGTACACCCTCGAGGATCGGGTCGGCGTGCAACTCGGTCCGGTCGTCGTGAACGCGATGCCCGCCGATCTCGGCCTCGCCGGCCGATCCACCGCCGAGGATGCAGCGACGGTCGGCGTGCAGATCCCTGCAGCCGACATCCGCGCGCTCGACGAAGCGGCGGCGTTCCGGCTGGAGCGCCACGAGCTCGCCCAGGAGCAGGCCAAGGGGCTCGCCGTCCGGCTCGCACTCCCACAGCTACGTCTGCCGTTCGTGTTCGGTGAGATCGGCCCCCTCGAGATCGACCAGCTCGCCGACGCGCTCGTCGACGAGGTGGCCACGCTTCCCACGCCGGGCGCATGACCGAGACACTCGCGGGCCTCGTCGCGAGTCGCCACGTCATCGTCTGCTGCGGCACGGGCGGCGTGGGAAAGACCACCGCATCCGCTGTCCTGGCGATCGGGGCCGCGCGCGCCGGACGCAACGCGGTCGTCGTGACGATCGATCCGGCCAAGCGGCTTGCCGACACACTCGGCCTGGAAGCGCTCGGGAACGTCGCTCACGAGATCCCGAGCTCGCGGTGGGACTCGGCAGGCAACGCGCTCCCCGGTGGTCGGCTTTCGGCGTTGATGCTCGACACCCGCTCGACCTTCGACAAGCTGGTCCGCACCTACGCGACCGATGCCGAGCAAGCCGGGCGCATCCTCGACAACCGCTTCTACCGGAACATCGCCGGTGCACTTTCGGGCACGCAGGAGTACATGGCGATGGAGAAGCTCCACGAGC
>JALHSW010000453.1 GCA_022865365.1 Acidimicrobiia bacterium
AGCGCGCGCGGCTCGAGCTGGTCGAAGGCCGGTGCGTCGCGGTGGATCTCCCACCGGTCCTCGATCCCCGTGAGCTGATCCGTCGTGGTGTCGAGCGGCTCGCCGATCACGTTGAACACGTGGCCGAGCACCCCGTCGCCCACCGGCATCCTGATCCCGGTGCCGGTGTTGCGCACCACCGTGCCGCGCTTGAGTCCGTCGGTCGGCTTCATGCAGATGACGCGACAGCGCCCTTCGCCGATCTGCTGCGCGACTTCGGCGGTGATGGTGATCGTGTCGCCCTCGAGGTCGACATCCATCTCGAGCGCCATGTTGATCTCGGGGAGCGCGTCGGGTGGGAACTCGACGTCGACGACCGGGCCGGCGATGGCGACGACGCGCCCGTCCTTGAGCTCCCGCTCGGTGCCGGGCTCTGCGGTCATGGTCATGGCGTGCTCCTCGGTGCTCTCGTGCTCGGGGTGTGGTGCCGGTGGACGTTCAACCCTCGGGTGTCGCGGCCGCGAAGTCGTACCGCTCGTGGTGCTCGTGCCCGCCGTCGTGGCGCAGCGCTTCGGCCCCACCGACGACCTCCATGATCTCGGAGGTGATGGAATCCTGGCGGGCGCGGTTCATGATGCGCGTCAGGCTCGTGATGAGATCATCCGCGTTGTCGGTGGCGGCCTTCATGGCCCGCTGACGGGCCGCATGCTCCGATGCCGCCGCGTTCAGCAGCGCGGCCCAGACCCGCGCTTCGGCGTAGCGCGGCAGCAGGCGATCGAGGATCGTGTCGGGTGACGGCTCGAACTCGTACGACGATGTCGCCTCGCCGTCACCGTGCGCCGCGGGGCGCGAGTCGCCGCCCTCGAGGCTCTCGCGGTCGAGCGGCATGACCGGACGCACCACCACTTCTTGGCTCCCGGCCGACACGAAGCGCGTGTAGATCAGCTGGACGAGGTCATAGTCGCCCGCGAGGAACGGCGCTTCGACCGACCGGGCAATCGAGCGCGCGTCCTCGTAGCTCGGCTGGTCCGAGAATCCCGTGAACACCGCGTCGATGTGGTAGTCGCGGTAGCGGAAGTAGCCCTCGGCCTTGCGGCCCACGACCACCAGCGCGTACTCGCGCCCGAGCTCGGCATGCTCCCGGATCGAACCCTCGGCGGCGCGGATCACCGACGAGTTGTAGCCACCGCAGAGCCCCCGGTCGGCCGTGATCACGATGTGCGCGACCTTGGCGATCTCGGGCCGTGGCGCCAGGAGCGGGCTGCTCGTCCCGGCCCCCGAAGCGGCGAGATCCCGCACGACCTCGGTGATGGTGTCGCTGTAGGGCACCGCGGCCTGGACCCGCGCCTGAGCGCGCACGATCCGGCTCCCCGCGATGAGCTCCATCGCCCGGGTGATCTTCTTCGTGGATTGGACGCTGCGGATTCGCCTCCGCAGGATCCTCTCCTGACCGCCAGCCAAGGGGGCTACTCCGTCTGCAAGGTCTTGTGGGACTCGGGCTCGCCGGGGGCTTCGGCGTCGGTCGCGGTCGGGTCGGCGATGCCGGTGGCGTCGCCACCGAGCGACGCGGCGAACTGCGTCTTGAACGCGCCGACCGCGGACTCGATCGCGTCGCCTTCCGGGAGGGTGCCGGTGTCGCGGATCTCGACGAGGAGGCCCGCGTGGCGGGACCGGAACCACTCGAGGAGCTCGGTCTCGAAACGGTGAACCTCGCTCACCGGCAGGTCGTCCAGGACGCCCTCGGTTCCCGCGTAGATCGAGATCACCTGCTCCTCGACCGGCATCGGCGAGTTGAGCGATTGCTTGAGCAGCTCGACGAGGCGTTCCCCGCGGTCGAGCTGGGCCCGCGACACCGCGTCGAGCTCGGACCCGAAGGTCGCGAACGCCTCCAGCTCGCGGAACTGCGCGAGGTCGAGCTTCAACGTGCCCGAGACGCCCTTCATCGCCTTGACCTGCGCGGCGCCGCCGACTCGTGACACCGAGATGCCCACGTCGACGGCCGGGCGCACGCCCGCCTTGAAGAGGTCGTCCTGCAGGTAGATCTGCCCGTCGGTGATAGAGATCACGTTGGTCGGGATGTAGGCGGAGACGTCGCCGGCCTTCGTCTCGATGATCGGCAGCGCGGTGAGCGAGCCCGAGCCGAGCGCCTCGCTGAGCTTCGCGGCGCGCTCGAGCAGCCGACTGTGCAGGTAGAAGACGTCGCCGGGGTACGCCTCACGACCCGGTGGGCGCCGCAGCAGCAATGCGAGCTGGCGGTACGACTCGGCCTGCTTGGAGAGGTCGTCGTAGACGACGAGCGCGTGCTCGCCGTTGTCCATCCAGTGCTGGCCCATGGCACAGCCCGCGTACGGCGCCAGGTACTTGAACACGGCTTCGTCGGCTGCCGGCGCATTCACGACGACCGTGTACTCCATCGCGCCGTGTGCTTCGAGTGTCGCGACCGTCTGCGCAACGGACGAACCCTTCTGGCCGATGGCGACGTAGATGCACTTCACGCCCTGGCCACGCTGGTTCAGGATCGTGTCGATCGCCACGGTGGTCTTGCCCGTCTTGCGGTCGCCGATGATGAGCTCACGCTGGCCACGCCCGATGGGGGTCATCGCGTCGATGGCCTTGATGCCGGTCTGGAGGGGCTCGTGCACCGGCTGGCGGCCGACGATCCCGGGCGCCTGCACCTCGAGGCGCCGCGTCGCGTCGGTCGCGATCGGGCCCTTGCCGTCGATCGCCTGACCGAGCGAGTCCACCACCCGGCCGATGAGCGCGTCCCCGACCGGCACCGACAGGATCCGACCGGTCGCCTTGACCGCGTGACCCTCCTCGACCTTGTCGGCCTCACCCAGGATGACCGCGCCGATCGAATCTTCGTCGAGGTTCAAAGCGAGGCCGAGCGAGCCTCCCTCGAACTCGAGCAGCTCGTTGACCGCGGTCTCGGGCAGCCCCGCGATGCGAGCGATCCCGTCCCCGACCTCGAGCACGCGACCGACGCGCGCGGCCTCGAGCGACGGGGTGAAGCTCTCGACATGCTTGCGCAGGACGGCCGCGATCTCCTCTGCATTGATCGTCAGCTCGGCCATCTACAGCTGCTCCTTGAGTTGATCGAGGCGGTGGCGCACGGTGCCGTC
>JALHSW010000454.1 GCA_022865365.1 Acidimicrobiia bacterium
CGATCCCCGCCGAGGCTGGATGAACAGCCGATGCCCGCGATCGGCCCCAGGTCGAACGCTACGACACCAATGGTGTGGCGACCGTCGAGCTCACGACCGCGGAGCAGGTTCCCGATCTCGCCGACGCTTTCGTGGCGGCAGGGGCGCGACCAACGTCGCGAGCGGCACCTTGTTCCGCGCCGAGGAGTTCGCCCTCCCGATCGCCCGGCGTCAAGCGCTTGGAGGCAGAGCTTCGAGCTCGCCGGTCAGCCAGTCGGCAACCCAGACGGCGCCTTCGGGCGTGTAATGGAGCCCGTCATACCGCCACCCCGAGTCGAAGCCCGATTGTGGATCGTCACAGTCGGCGCGCCGGCATATCTGGCTCGCGAGGTCGAGCCAATGCACGCCAGGGGTGGACGTCGCGTACTGGCGCGCGAGCGCGCCGAGGTGCAGCTCTCGCCAACCGTCGGCGTCCCAGGCAGCGGTGAAACGTCCAACGCGCGGCGGAGCCGCGACCAGCACGAGATCGCTCCCGGCGCTGGTCGCGATCGATCGCAGCTCGCCGAACAGCTGCATGACCAAACGCTCGTGCTCGGGTGAGCCGAACGTGACGATGTGACCGTCGACCTTGCGATCTCCGATGTCGTTGGTCAGCAGCACGACGAGGTAGTCGGGACGGAATGCCGAGAGCTCACGAGTCAGGTCACCACGCCAATCGCCGCAGAACCCGCGGAGGAGATCACCGGTGGTGTACGAACCGTCGGGTCCAGGGAACGCGAGGACACCGGGGAGAAACGAGCACGCCGGCTTGGTAACCGCACGCAGGTCGACCAGCCGCGGGTCATAAGGACTCAGCTGGGGCGCCCAGGGCTGGAAATCGGGGAACTCGTAGACCTGCGCGCCCGCGAGCGTGTGGGCGACCGAGTCGCCGAAAAGGACGACGCGCAGCAGCGTCGTAGACACGCTGACGGTTGTCGCCCGCCGCCTCGCGGCGGCCGGGCGCGACACGAACGGTATCGCCGTCGACCACACGAGGACGCCAATCGCGAGCGCGACGGCTATCGGCGCGACGACGACGCTCGCGCGCCCCAGTCGGCGACCCAGCGCCCCGCGCCGGATCGGCTGCTCGACCAGCACGAACGAGAGCAACGCGATCCCGAGTGTCAGCGTCGAACGAAGCATGAATAGCCCGACGCTCGACAGCCCGGTGGCGTACCCGTCGACCAGCACGAACACCGGCCAGTGCCACAGGTAGACACCGTACGAGATCAGACCGAGCCCGACGAGGGGCCGCACACCGAGGACCGTGCGCAGCGCGCGCGATCGCCCTGAGGCAAGGATTACCAGCGCGACGACCACAGCGACGGCGAGGAACCCACCGCGATACATCCACGCGTCGGTGTCGTGCACGAAGAGGAACGCGCCAAGTAGCGCGACGGCGCCAAACGCGCCGAAGAACCCGAGAGGCCGTGCGGCGCGACCTCGAATTGGCAGGTCCCCGAGTGTGACGACGCCGAGCAGCACCCCCACCAACAGCGAGTGAATACGCGTATCGGTGCCGTAATACACGCGCGACGGATCCCCGCCAGGGTGGAACCACGAAGCCATGAGCGAGGCGCTCACGGCGATGCCGGCCACCGACAGCCCCCCGAGGACGAGTCGCGTGCGGGTGGCGTCGCGTCGCACCAAGAGCAGCACGCCGACCACCACGAGGGGAAACACCAGGTAGAACTGCTCCTCGATCGCGAGCGACCATGTGTGGCGCAACGGGGAAGTCCCCGCGACGAGATCCGTGTAGCTGGTCCCATCGGCGATGTAGCGCCAGTTCGCGAAGTAGCCGAGCGTGGCGAGTCCGTGGCTCCGAATCCGCGTGAGCTCGCCGGGCGTCGCCAGCCACGCCGCGTACAGGGCCATCGCGAGGATCACGAGAAGCAGCGCCGGCATGAGCCGCCGGATGCGCCGGATCCAGAACCTCAAGAGGTCGACCGACCCGGCCGTTGCCGACTCGCGCAGCACGAGCGACGCGATCAGGAAGCCCGAGAGCACAAAGAAGAGGTCGACTCCGAGGAAGCCACCGGGCACGAGCGAGGGCTCGAAGTGGTAGAGCACCACCGCCAAGACCGCCACTCCGCGGAGGCCGTCGAGGGCACGCACGTGGCGGATTGGTCTCACCGTCCCCGGCCCCTCCGTCCGTACGCACTGACCGGGTCGACGTTCTTGTCGTTGGTCGCGGCTGCGATCACTCGTGCGCTGACCCGGTTCGCGCACGATCGCCGTGAAGTCGCCGACGCCATCGACGATACCGCCTTCCCACCGGGAACGCCCCGCTCCGCACGCGCGGCGTACCATCGCCCGGCGTCGACTTCTTGGAGGGGGATGCGCGTCCGACGAACAGGAGGTGCGCCCGCGGCGGTCGCCGTCATCGTGCTGTTTCTCGGCGCCTTCGCGATTCGCACGCCGGTCGTCGCCGCGCCCAGCGTGCCCGACGAGCGGTGCAGCTGGCCGATGTGGGGCCACGATCGCGAGCGCAGCTTCAGCACCGGCTGCACCACGCTCGACGCCAGGAACGCGTCCAACCTCCGGCGGATCTGGTTCTTCAACACCCACGACGTCGTGACCGCCACGCCTGCGGTAGTGGGCGACACCGTCTACGTGGGCGACTGGTCAGGTCGCTTCTACGCCCTTCGGCGGAGCGACGGCAGGCAGCGCTGGGTCCGCGAGACGAAGGTCCACCCGCGCGTGTA
>JALHSW010000455.1 GCA_022865365.1 Acidimicrobiia bacterium
CGCGGCTCGTACTCCTTCATCGGTGTGGGAGGGAGCAACGACAGCCGGCGCGATCTGGCCGAGGCGCTCGGTGACGACGAGGTCGACCGCGTGTTCTTCGCGGGCGAGGCGACGTCCGCTGCGCACGCGGCGACGGTGCACGGCGCATACGAGTCCGGCCTACGTGCCGCTCGAGAGGTCGACCACGAGGCCGACGACGGGGCGACGATCGTGGTCGCCGGCGCGGGGGTCTCCGGGCTCGCGGCCGCCCGGCATCTTCGCGACGCCGGCTACTCGGTGATCGTGCTCGAGGGGCGCAACCGCGTCGGCGGGCGAGTTTGGACCGACCACAGCATCGGACATCCGGTGGACCTCGGCGCCGGCTGGCTCGAGGGCACGGGCGGGAACCCGCTCACGCACCTCGCTCGGCGTGCCGGAGTGCGGACCGCGGTGACCCACTTCGACAACGAGTCCACGTACGGACCCGACGGGGCCGCGCTCAGCCATGCACAGGTGGGACGAATCGAGCGCGAGTACCGGTACTTCATGAGCGAGATCGAAGGCCCACGCGAGGACCTCGACCAGGACATCTCGGTCGGTGCCGCGATCGAAGGCATCGTCGCGCGCGACGGCGACTGGACGCCCACCGAGCTGACCGAACTCGACTACTCGGTGAACACGACGCTCGAGCACGAGTACGCGGGCGACGTGCACGACCTCTCGTTGTTCTGGTGGGATTCCGGAACCGACTTCGACGGGCCCGACGTGCTGTTCCCCGACACGGGGTACGACTGGCTGCCGACGATGCTCGCCGAGGGTCTTGACGTGCGACTCAGCCATGTGATCGGACGCGTGGAGTGGGGCCCGTCCGGGGTGACCCTCGTGACCGACCGCGGCGCGTTCTCGGCGGCCCACGCGGTGGTGACCCTCCCGCTGGGCGTGCTCAAGGCCGGCGACGTCGAGTTCGTCCCCACCCTCCCCGCCTACAAGCAGCGCGCGATGTCGACCCTGGGCATGGGCGTGCTCGACCGGCTGTGGCTGCGGTTCCCCCGCGTGTTCTGGGACGCCGACGCCGACCTGCTCGGCTACGTCTCGCCGACCAAGGGTCGATGGTGCGAGTGGTACAGCCTCGCGAAGCACACCGGCGAGCCGATCCTGCTCGGGTTCAATGCCGCAGCGCACGCACGAGAGCTGGAGACCCGCTCGGACGACGAAGTCGTCGCCGAGGCGATGTCGGTGCTGCGGACGATCTACTCCTGAGCGCAGATCAGGCCGGAGGCCAGTCCGGCGTCGGGACGACCGTCGTCGGCATCTCGGGTGGTGGACCGAGCGCGACCGCGATCTTGGAGAAGCCCATGAACAGCGCGACACCGGCGGCGAGCTCGACGAGCTCCCCGGCGTCGAAGTGTTCCAGCAGCTCGGCGCGGTCCTCCTCGGTCAACGCACCGGGATCACGCAGGAAGCGGTCGGTGAAGCGGATCGCGACCTTCTCGCGTTCGGTGAGCTTATCGGCTGATGCGTAGTCATCGTTGATGCGAGCGACCCGGTCCTCGGTGAGCCCGTCTTCCACCGCACCCTCGAACCGGACGCTCCGGCAGTACGCGCAGTCGGTGACCCGCGCGTTGCGGAGCCGGGCGACCTCCTTGATGGACTGCGGCAGTCGGCCGTGGCTCCAGAGCGTGCCGTAAAGCCGGAGGAAGCCCATGAGCGCTTCGGGTTGCTCGGCCAGCACGCTCCCGCTGATCGCGTCGTCGTCGGCCATCGCGGGTCAGGGTAGCGGGGTGTCGACGCTCGAAGGGTCCACGACGATCCTTGCCGCCGCTTCCGCCGCTTCCGCCGGTTCCGTCGGACCCTCGACGCCGAGCATCAGTCGGAATCGCATGAAGCCGTCGAACAGCGCGAGCGCTTCGGTGATCGCGACGACCTCGGGGAGCGTGAAGTGCTCGCGGAGCGCATCGCGCACCGCGCCCTTGATGCCCCGCGGATCGATCACGAACTGCTCCGCGAAGGCGAGGGCCGCACGTTGCGCGTCGATGAAGTGCTCCGAGGTCGGCCATTGCGCGAGCTCGGCGACCATCTCCTCTGTCATACCGCCGCGGAGCGCACCCTCGTAGCGGACCTCCATCTCGGATGCGCAGCCGAGCAGCTGCGCGACACGGAGCCGGCAGAGCTCGAGCACCACTGGGTCGACGAGTCGGTCTCGCCAGAACACCGCGTAGAACTCGCGAAACGGCGCAGAGAGGTCGGGGCGCAGCCCGAACACGCGGTCGAAGCCGGTCGCGTCGGGCCCCAGCCCTTCGGCCTGATCGGGGAGCCAGGTACCCATCGTCAGGTACCCATCGTCAGAGGCCCATGAAGCTGCCGCCGTCGCACACGATCGTCTGCCCGGTGACGTAGCCCGCATCGTCACTTGCGAGGAACCGGGCGACGGCACCGATGTCGCGTTCGGGGTCGCCGATCCTGCGCAGTGAGGTACGCGCCTCGATGCGCTCCTTGAGGACCGGGTTTCGCTCGAACGCGGACACGAGCGCCGGCGTCTCCGCCACGGGCGCGATGCAGTTGACCGTGATCCCGTGCGCACCCCACTCGCGCGACAGGCTCTTCGCCATCGCACGCTGGGCCGCCTTCACCGGGGAGTAGATCGGGATGTTCACGCTTCCCTCGACGCCCGACGGCGACGTGATCAGGATCAGGCGACCCGTCGCACCCGCCGCACGCAGGTGCGGGAAGGCGAGCACCGCGCTGTAGTACGACCCCCACACCGCGGTGCGCGAGTTCTGCTCCCACAGGTCCTGGCTGAGCGCTTCGAGCCGGTGTGGCGTCCCACCGCGGAACGCGTTGTGCACCATGATCTCCAGGGCGCCGAAGTGCTGCACCGTCTCGTCGACGCAATGCGCCACCGAATCCCGACTCGTGACGTCGGTGACGATGCACACCGCGCTCTGGCCGCGCTCACGGATGGCCACGGCCACCGGCTCGCCGGTCTCCGCTCGCCGCGCCGCGATCACGACGTTGGCGCCCCCCGCCGCGAGCGCGCGGGCAATCCCTTCGCCGACACCCTGACCGGCGCCGGTCACGATGGCGGTGCGGCCCGCGAGCGGCTCCGCCGACACGTCCGGCTCCCCCGAACCCCTCACGGCGCCATCCAGACGCCACCGTCGGCACACAACGTGGCCCCGGTGAGTGCATGCGAGGCGTCGCCGGCGAGGAACACCGCCACCGGACCGAGGTCGAGCAGCGCGTCGCCGGGTCCGCCGAGCGCGGGCGGAGCGAGCGACACGTCAATGCTCGCAACCCCGATCGGGACGTGCTCAGGGGCAGGTGCCAGGCAGTTGACCGTGATGGCGTCGGGTCCCCATTGCCGGGCCGCCGACTTGGCGAGCAGACGGATTCCCTCGACTGCGGTCGTGTAGGGCACGAGCCGCGCGGCTCCCGACATCGAGACGGTGGGCGTCACGAAGACGAATCGCCCACCCCGGCCCCGCATCTGCTCGAAGCCGAGCTGGAGAACGTGGATGGCCGCACCCATCGTCGCCTCCCACACGGCTTCCCAGCGCGCGTCGTCGACCTGGTCGAAGTCGATCGCCTCGAACGCGATCTCCGGGATCGCGGCGTGCACAACGATTTCGACTGGTCCACCGAGCGTCGCCGCGGCGGCCGTGAACGCGGCCTCGGCCGATGTGCGAACCACGAGCTCGTCACTCGACACCTCCGCTACGGAGGCACCCGCCACCCTGAGGGCCTCCGCGAGCCCGGCGGCGAGGGGACGCTCGGCGCCCGTCACCACGGCAACCTTCCCGTCCAAGCTCAGGCTCACGGCGGCGAACCTAACATTCGGCCCGCGAATGGTGACCGGCGGTTCGCGCGCCGCCGCTTCTGGGTCCTCTACCGCGGGCCGGTCGCACTCGACGGCACCGTTCACCGGCCGCCAACACCCCGGTGAGCCGCTCGACGATCGCGTGTGTCAGCCGGCTCGAACCGGCAGCGACTTGATCCCGTTGATGAAGTTCGAGCCGAGCCGTCGCACCGGGCCGGTCGGTGACAGCGCGGGCATGCGCGTGAGGAGCTCCTCGAACATCACCCGGGCCTCGAGGCGGGCCAAGCTGGCGCCGAGGCAGAAGTGCGGACCGCCGGCACCGAACGCCACGTGGTCGTTGGGAGTGCGGGCCACGTCGAAGCGGTCGGCACCCGGGAACATGCGCTCGTCACGGTTCGCGGACGTGTACCAGAGCACGACCTTGTCGTCGGCACGAATGTTCTCGCCGCCGAGCACCACGTCGCGTGCCGCAGTGCGCCGGAAGTGCATCACCGGCGTCACCCACCGCAGCATCTCCTCGATCGCCGTCGGTACCAGCCCGGGATCGCCCTGGAGGCGTGCCCGCTCCTCCGGGTCGTCGAAGAGCGCCAGCATCCCGCCGGTGATGAGGTTCCGGGTCGTCTCGCTCCCGGCGTTCATCAACAACATGAAGAAGAAGTCGGTCTCGATCGGCGTGAGCGCCTCGCCGTCGACGTCGCCCCGAAGGATGAGGCTCAGCAGATCGTCGCCGGGGTTCGCGAGCCGCTCCTGGGCCAGCGCGTCGACGTACGTGAACATCTCCGTGATCGCCGCTCGGGCGTCCTCGACCGTGTACCCCAGCTCGGGATCACCCACACTCATCATCACCTCGGTGAGCGCGAACACGCGGTGTCGATCTTCGTGGGGCACACCGACGAGCTCGGCGATCACCTGGAGCGGCAGCTCGACCGAGATGTCGCTCACGAGGTCGAACTCGCCGGGCGCCTGGGCCGCGTCGAGGAGCCCGACGACGATCGCGCGGACCCGCGGCTCGAGCACTGCGACCTGGCGGGGCGTGAATCCACGGTTGACGATCTTGCGCAGCTTGGTGTGGCGGGGCGGGTCGATGTTGATGAGGAGGTGTTCGTCGCCGACGGCGTCGTCGGGATCCTGGATGAACACCCGGGGCGCCGAGGTGAAGGTCGTCGCGTCGCGCGAGACGGCGACGACGTCGTCGTAGCGGGTGACGGCCCAGAACCCGGGACCGTCGGGCTCAGGGAGGAAGCGCACCGGTGACTCGTCGCGGAGTCGCCGGAACAGCTCGTGAGGCGGTCCCTCCGCGAACAGGTCCAGATCAAACAGGTCCAGATCAGCGAGGTCCAGATCGAAGAGGTCCGGATCCAAGTGGTCGGGACGCGTCAGAGCTCGCATTGCACGTCGAGCTTCAACACCTGGGTGAGCCGCCCGAAGGCGAGAAAGTCGGCGATGCAGATCGTGAGATCGAGGACATCCGGATCGGAGAAGTGCGAGCGCAAGCGCGCCATGAACTCGTCATCGATCGACAGGTGGTCGAGCGCGAACAGCTCCGCGTACTCGATCGCGACACGCTCGGCCTCGGAGTACTCGTCGTGATCCCGATGATCCGAAACGTGCGCATAGAGCTCTTCGGTGACCCCGTGTTCCCGCAACTGCGGGATCCGCCACCCCAGTCAGATGGGGCAGTCGTTGATCTGCGCGATTCGCATCCGAACGGCTTCCCGCACCCGCGGCGGCAGCTTGCTCTCCTGGTACACCGCGGCCGAGAGCGCCGCGACCGGCCCCCCCAGCTCCGGTCGCAGACCCCAGACGCGCATGATCTCAGGTTGCTCGTCGGGCCCGGTGCTCGGCGGCAGATCGAGACGTGCCATCACGCGTCCCTTCTCTCAGTGGCGCCTGGGTCAGTGGCGCCTGGGTCAGTGGCGCCAGGATCGGGTCATTGCAGCGTAGCGGCGCCACCCGCGGCCGCGTCACCCACCGCGTCGCGCACGGCGTCGCGCACGGCGTCGCGCATCGAGACGTCGACGAAGGCGCCCTGCTGTTCGTCGAGACACCGGCTCACCGCCAGGGCTGCATGCATCCCGGCCAG
>JALHSW010000456.1 GCA_022865365.1 Acidimicrobiia bacterium
TGCGATGGGCCTGCTCGTCGTGTTCGCAGGGTCGTTCCTGCTGCTCGCTCCGCTGACGGCCTTGATCTTCACCGTCATCGCGGCGATCGCCCCGTTCCTGGTGCTCGAGTTCCGTCGGAAACGGCGGTTGCGCAAGTTCGAGCGCCAGCTGCCCGACACACTGAACCTGCTCGCGGGCTCGATGCGCGCCGGCTTCTCCTTCGCGCAGGGGCTCGAGGCAGTGGCCGACGAGGCAACGGAGCCGTCGCGTCGAGAGCTCCAGCGGGTGTTCACCGAGAGCCGCCTCGGTCGACCGATCGAGGATTCGCTCGAAGATGCGGCCAACCGGATGCACTCGGTCGACCTGACGTGGGCCGTGATGGCGATCCGGATCCAACGCGAGGTCGGCGGGAACCTGGCTGATCTCCTCGACACGGTGGCGCGCACGATGACCGAACGCGAGCGGCTCAAGGGCGAGATCCTGTCGCTCACCGCCGAGGGTCGGATGTCGGCGTGGGTGCTCGGCGTCTTTCCGCCTGCGTTCGCACTGGTCCTCTACGTCATTCAGCCCGACTACATGAGCCTTCTCTTCTCGGATGTGCTCGGGATCATGGCGGTGGCCGTCTCGGCGGTCATGGCGGGCTTCGGGTTCATTTGGCTCCGCAAGGTCATGACGATCGAGGTGTGACGTGGAACCCATCGTTGTTGCTGCAGTCGTCGCCGGGGTCGTGCTCGCTATCGGGCTACTGGCGATGTCGGTCGTTGTCGAGCGCGCTGAGGTGCGTGAGTCGCTCCGGCGCCTCGAGGGCTACCAGATCCAGGACGTGCGCGACCAGGAGATGCTGGTGCCGATCGGCGAGCGCGTGTTCGCGCCCGTGCTCGGGGGTCTCGCCAGCGTCGCGCAGCGCTTCACGCCGAACGGGTACCGGGAACAGGTCGCGCGCAAGCTCATGCTTGCGGGTAGCCCGAAGAACAGGACCGTCGATCAGATCCTCGTGTTCAAGCTGCTGGGTCTGATCTCCGGTCTGCTCTGGATCCCCTTGATCTTGGCGGTGCTCGGCTTGGGCGGGCTGTTCGGCTTCGCCGTGGTGGTCGTCCTCTGGGGTGTCTGCTTCATGGGTCCCGATGTGTCCCTGTCGCGCGCGATCGAGTCGCGCCAGCACGACATCGCAGTGCAGCTCCCCGACATCCTCGACCTGCTGACGATCTCGGTAGAGGCCGGGCTCGGGTTCGAGCAGGCATTGGAGCGCACGACGACCGCGGTACCCGGGCCGCTGTCCGACGAGTTCCGGCGCATGCTGCGCGAGACGCGCTACGGCGCGAGTCGCGCGGAAGCGCTGCGAGCGATGGCAGAGCGCTGCGATGTCCCCGAGCTGCGCACGTTCATCATGGCGATGTTGCAGGCCGACACGTTCGGTGTTTCGATCTCGCGCCTGCTGCGCGCCCAGGCCGACGAGATGCGCATCCGCCGCCGGCTGCGCGCGCAGGAACAGGCGCAGAAGGCGCCGGTGAAGATGCTCTTCCCACTCGTGTTCTGTATCTTCCCGTCGATCTTCGTCGTCATCCTGGGACCGGCGATGATCTCGCTCATGCGGAACTTCGCGAAGACGTAATGGCGACGCTGACCCGCCCGCCGGCGCGCGCGGGCGCGTCACCCGCGGCAACGTCTTCAGCACCGCCGCCGAAGGCGCCGCGCCGTTCCGTCCGTCCGCCGAGTCTCGACACCTTGTTCACACTGGTCTTCGCGGTGTTCGGCTGGGGCGTCGGGATCGAGCGCCTCTCGGACAACTCGTTCTTCTGGCACCTCCGCACCGGTGGCCTGATCCTCGACCACGGGTTTCCGCACGCGGATCCGTACTCCTACGTCGCGAAGGGCACGCCGTGGGTCGTGCAGTCGTGGCTCGCCGAGGTGGCCTACGGCGGCCTCGATCGACTCGCCGGCCCGTTCGCGATCCGCGTGTTCGGCGGTCTGGTCGGTGTGGCGATCACCGTGCTCGTGTTCCGACTGGCGCTGCGGTTGGCTCACGAGCGCATGCGGGCCGCGCTCGTCACGGTCGCTGCACTCGGTGCGCTCTACACGCTGTGGTCTGAGCGTCCGCTGCTCCTCGGCGTGCTCTTCTTCGTGCTGCTCCTCTGGGTCGTCGAGGTCCCGGATGGGCTCCTCGGACGTCGCGAGCTGGTGGCACTTCCAGTCGTCTTCTGGCTGTGGGCCAACGTGCACGGCACGTTCGCGCTCGGCCTTGCGTACCTGGGGCTGCACCTTCTCGGTCGCTGGCTCGAGGGGCACCGACCGTGGGAGGGCCGTGAGCGTCGGCTCGTCCTCGGAGGCCTCGTTGCTTTCCTCGCGTGCTTCCTGAATCCGTACGGGGTCTCGCTCGTCACGTTCCCGGTCGATCTCATGGCGCGCGGCGATGCACTGAAGGGCGTGATCGAGTGGTCGTCACCCGACTTTCACAGCGTCCGCGGCCTCGCCTTCGCGCTATGGGTCGTGGTGTTCGTGGTCGTGCTTGCCCGAGGGCACAACCGCGTCACGATCCGCGATGTCGTCGTCACGCTCCCATTCCTCGTGCTCGGCTTCTGGGCCTTGCGGAACATCGCGATCGCACCGCTCGTCGGCCTGCCCGTCGTCGCGCGCGCCGTCGCGGTGCGGCGACGATCTGACGACGCGCGGCTGCAGCTCGGCTGGGTGTTCGCCGTGCTCCTCGTCGGCATCGCCGTTGCAATGGGGCTGCGGGCCGCCGGCCAGCCCGACTTCGCCGTCGATGGCTATCCGGTGGAGGCGATGAACGCGGTCGAGCGCCAGGGGCTCCTCGGCGCGCACGTCCTCACCGACGATGCCGACGCGGGGTACGTGATCCTTCGCTACGGCAGCGACCAGAGGGTCTTCATGGACGACCGCTACGACATGTACCCGCTGTCGGTGATCCACGACTTCACGACAATGAACTCCGGGACCCCAGGCTGGGACCGGGTGCTGCGCAAGCACGACGTCGAGGTGGTGGTCTGGGGGCGGGACCGGGTCCTCACCCAGCTCCTGCGCCGCGACGACGGGTGGCGGGTCACCTACGGGGACCCCGACTACGTGGTGCTCGTGCGCGACGGCGTCTGACCAGTCCGTGGTGAGCACCACAGGCACGCAAGGAGGCCGCAGGCTTCGCTGCCTGCGGCCTCCCCGCTTCGTACCTGACGCTGCTCCTACTAGCCGCCGTTGCTCAGCTTCGAGCCGGTCTCGTTGAACTTGTCGCTGACCTGACCACGCAGGAAGACGACAGCTGCGATGACGGCGAGGGCGATGAGGGCAACGAGGAGGATGTACTCCACCAGGTTGGCGCCTTGCTCGTCCTTCGTGAACTTGGCGGTGAGCCAAGTCTTCAGCACGTAGAGGTTCATAATGTCCTTTCGGTTTCGGTAGTCAGAGCCCAGTCCGACCAGTGGTGGTATCGGCACGGAGAGTGAGCAACCTTGAGCGCTCTCCGCGGTATTCCTTCGAGGCCCATTGCCGGCTTCGGGGCCGAATGACACAGTCCCGCACGCGAAGAGGCCGCAGGCTTCGCTGCCTGCGGCCTCCCGCACATCTGTGCAACGTTCGGTTTACGGGTTGGGAGCGTTGCTCACCTTGCTCCCGGCTTCGTTGAACTTGTCGCTGACCTGACCCCGCATGAAGACCACAGCGGCGATGACCGCCAGGGCGATGAGGGCAACGAGGAGGATGTACTCCACCAGGTTGGCGCCTCGCTCGTCCTTCGTGAACTTCGCTTGGAGCCAGGTCTTCAGCACGAACAGGTTCATGTGAAACCCCTTTCGTTCCTGACTCTGTGGGTAGGACTAGCCGTTCTTCAGCTTCGAGCCGGTCTCGTTGAACTTGTCGCTGACCTGACCACGCAGGAAGACGACAGCGGCGATGACCGCCAGGGCGATGAGGGCAACGAGGAGGATGTACTCCACCAGGTTGGCGCCTCGCTCGTCCTTCGTGAACTTGGCCGTGAGCCAA
>JALHSW010000457.1 GCA_022865365.1 Acidimicrobiia bacterium
CCCAGGAAGACGGTCCGATCCGTGAGGCCGGCCTCGGCGAAGATCCGGTAGACCCGGCTGAATCCGATCTTGAACGGCAACGAGACGTGGTCCGTGAAGGCGAGGGGGCCGGCGCCGGTGCCCCCCTCACCTCCGTCGATCGTGATGAAGTCGACGCCGCGCTCGCCGGTCGCCATCAGCCGGGCGAGGTCGTGGAACAACGCGTCGTCGCCGACCGCGCTCTTGATGCCGACCGGTAGCCCCGAAGCATCGGCGAGCTCTTCCACGAGGTCGAGCAGTGAATCGGCATCGTGGAACGCGCTGTGCGCGGCCGGACTGACACAGTCGAGACCCGCCGGAACGCCGCGGAGCGCGGCGATCTCGGGCGTGACCTTTGCGCCGGGCAGGATGCCGCCCAGACCGGGCTTCGCGCCCTGGCTCAACTTGATGTCGATGGCGCGGACGGAGGGTGTGGATGCCACGACATCACGGAAACGTTCGCGGCTGAAGCGACCGTGCTCATCGCGACAGCCGAAATAGCCCGTGCCGATCTGCCACACCAGGTCACCGCCGTGGCGGTGGAAATCAGTGAGCCCGCCCTCTCCGGTGCCTTGGAAGCAGCCGGCCAGGGCCGCGCCCTGATTGAGGGCCGAGACCGCCGACGATCCCAATGATCCGTAGCTCATGCTCGAGATGTTCACCACCGAGCCGAGCCGGAAGGCGCCACGCCGACCGCGTGGCGCGCCGACCACCTTGGCCGACGGGAGCTCGTACTTCGGCGGGCCACCCTGCTCGCCCTCGGCTGCTGCTTCCAAGGGGAACGTCGCCTGTTTCACCACGACGTAGTGCGATGACCCTTCGAGGTCGTTGTCGGTTCCGAACCCGAAGTACGTGTTGTCCTGCTTGGCGGATGTGTAGACCCACCGGCGTTGATCGCGGCTGAACGGCTTGTCGGCGTCGTTGTCGGTGACGATGTACTGACGCAGCTCGGGGCCGATCGCCTCGAGGAGGTACCGAAGGTGGCCGACGACAGGGAAATTGCGCAGGATCGCGTGCTTCCGCTGGACGAGGTCGTAGAGGGCGACGACCATGAGGAACGCCGCGATGACGACGAGCACCCATTCCCACCAGTTCACGTCCAGATGCTCGCACGTCCAGCCCCCCACCCAGGGGCTCGGTGTCGACGAGTCCAGTAAGGTACGGGCGCCGAACCGCTCCCATGACCGACGACGCGCCCCCCTCCGACCCCGCCAGCCGCGACGACGCCTGCGCCGAGGCGCTCGCGGCCGTGGCCGACGTCCAGGGCTGGATGACCCCCGACCAGGCCCGTCGTCTCTGGGCCCGGGCCCGGGCAACCCGCTCGGGCCAGCGCATCGTCGAGATCGGGAGCTATCAGGGTCGCTCGGCGATCGTCCTGGCCCGGGCCGCCCCCGCCGGCGTCGAGATCGTGGCGATCGACCCGCACGCGGGGAACGACCGAGGACCGCGGGAGATCCACGGGACGGCGGACGAGGGCCGGGGCGACCACGAGGCATTCCTCGCGAACCTCGCGGCCGCCGGCGTTCGAGACCAGGTGCGCCACGTGCGCAAGCCCTCGTCCGAGGCCCTCGGCGAGGTCGCCGACCCGATCGACGTCCTCTACATCGACGGCGCGCACCGCTTCGGCCCGGCCCGTGACGACATCAGGGACTGGGGCCATCGTGTCGCAGACGGGGGCACGCTGCTGATCCACGACTCGTTCAGCTCCATCGGGGTCACGCTCGCGATCCTCGATCAGCTCGTGTTCTCGAAGGCGTTCCGTTACGTGGGCCGATCGACCTCGATGGCCGAGTACCGGCGCGAGCCGGTCCGGGGCCGGGAGCGGGTGAAGAGCACAGTGCGCCAGTCCGCCCAGCTGCCCTGGTTCGTGCGCAACGTCCTCATCAAGGTGCTGATCACGCTGCACCTGACCCCGGCGACCCGCCTGCTCGGGCACCGAAGCGGTGACTGGCCGTACTGAGCCCGATCCCGGTCAGGGGCCGACGCCGGCCACGACGAACGCCGTGCCGTCGGACCCGTCGGGGTTAGGTGTCGAGGCCGCCGGCGGCGAGCTTGGCCTCGACCTCACGCTGGCGGGCGAGGTTCTCCTCGTGGAGCTCTCCGGTGGTGCGGATGCGGCCGTCGACCTTGAGCTCGCCCATGACGTGCACTTCGGCCAGGGTCCGCTGCAGCTCGCCCGGCCCGTCCGCCGTCGGGACGAACCAGCCGGTCGGGCACATCGTGAGCACCTCGACGAAGGAGAAGCCCGCGCCGCTCACCTGGGTCTCGAACGCGCGCCGGAACATGCGCTTGGTGCGGGCGACTGCTCCGGCGTTGTGGACCGAGCCGCGCGCGACGTACGCGGCGCCGTCGAGTCGCGAGATCAGGTCGCCGATCAGGATCGGGTATCCGTGCTGGTCGGCGTCGCGTCCGTCGAGTGTGTTCTTGGTGCGTTGGCCGATGACGCTGGTGGAGGTCATGTGGCCACCGGTCTCGCCGAAGACGCCGTTGTTGAGCAGGATGCACGTGACGCGTTCACCGCGCGCCGCCGTGTGCAGCACCTCCTGCAGACCCTCGTTCACCATGTCGCCGTCACCTTGCAGGGTGAACACGACGGAGTCGGGGAGCATGCGCTTCACGCCAGTGGCCACCGACGGGGCACGCCCGTGGAGCGCTTGGACGAGGTCGACGTCGACGGTCCCGGAGAAGGCCGTGTAGCACCCGATGCCGGCGACGGCGATGGCCTGCCGGGTGAGGCCGAGCTCGGTGATCGCCTCGAGGAACACGCGGACCGCGAGCGGTTCGCCACACCCGGGGCAGAGCATGTGGTCCTCGGTGAGGAGCAGGTCGGGCTTGTGGGCCTCGACAAGTCGCGCGCCGGCGGTCGGGGCGACGGTGGCATCGAGGACGGGTCCGAGCGTGGTGCTCACGCCGTTGCCTCCTGCTGGTGAGCGGCGAGCTCGTAGGTGAACTCCTCGTAGCCCGGGACCGGGGGCTGGGCCTCGCCCCGGTGCAGCGCGAGGATGCGCATCGCGATCTCGTCGACGTCGAGGAGCCGCCCGACACCGAAGCCGGAGTGGTCGGAGGAGACGCCGCCGAGGTGCTGGACGGGCGCCTGGCCGGCGACGCCGATGAGCACATCGTCCACGAGCTGTCCGCTCGAGATCTCGAAGGATCCGACGACTCGGGCGTTCACGGCCGCGTCGCGCACCGTCCCGTACGGGAACGGCCACAGGGTGATCGGGCGGACGTACCCGATGCGGTGACCCGCGTCGCGCAGCTGGTCGATCGCGTGCTTCACGAACTTCGCGGGCGTACCGAACCCGACGATGACCGTCTCCGCGTCGTCGAGATAGCCGGTTTCGACGCGCACCTCACGTTCCAAGAGTGGGAGCTTCGTCGCGATGTACTGGGCCTTGCCCTCCTGGCCGTACTGGCGTTGGCCCAACTTGGCGACCCCGAGCGGCGTGACCGTGGCCGACCACCCCGAACCGGTACGGGAGCCGTCGACCGCCCAGTCCTTCTCAGGGAGCGTGCCGAAGCCGAGCGGCGCGACCGTCACGGCCTCCTGGGTGTGCGCGAGGAGGTAGTCGCCGTACACGAGCACGGGGTTGCGCCACTTGTCGGCGAGGTGGAACGCGAGCTGCGTGAGCTCGATCGCCTCGCGGACGTCCTGGGGGGCCAGGGCGATGTGGCGGTAGTCGCCGTGGCCTCCGCCGCGCGTCGCCTGGAAGTAGTCGCCCTGGCCGCGGGACATGTTGAACACGACGAGCGGCACCTCGGCCATGGTGAGCTCGGAGAGCGACTCCTGCATGAGGGACAGGCCCTGCCCGGTGGAGCCGGTGGCGGCGCGGGCGCCGGTGGCGGCGGCGCCCCACGCCATGCCGACGGCCTCGAGCTCGGACTCGGCATTCATGCAGACGCCGCCGACGTCGGGAAGCAGGCGCGCCGAGTGCTCGAGGACCTCGGTGAACGGGGTCATCGGGTAGCCGGCGAAGAAGCGACAGCCGGCCACGATCGCCGCACGTACGATCGCCTCGCTCCCCTCCATGAGGGAGCGACCGGTCGTGGGGCCAGTCGTGCGAGCGGTCATGGGGTCACCTCCACGGTGTGTTCGACCGGCGTGTCGAACCGGAACACCTCGAACACGAAGTCGGGACAGACGAGCAGACAGGCGGCGCAGCCGGTGCAGCCGGCGTGCAGCTCGGGGTAGCGGTACCCCCTGCGGTTGACCGGGGTCGACATCGTGAGCACCGCCGGCGGGCACGCGGGGATGCACAGCTCGCAGCCCTTGCACCGCTCGGCCTCGATGGTGACGGTGCCGCGGCTGCGTGCCGTGCGCGTCTCGCTCATCGCGTGCCTCCGGACGAGCCCGCGGCGACGGGTTCCCAGGCCGGGTGGGCGCCGGCCGGAACCGCTTCCCAGCCGGCGCGGATCGTGCGCTCGTTCGCGTCGACGTGCTGTTGACGGTATGAGGGAACGGACTCCCGCATCGCCTCGACGAGCGCGTCGAGGCCCACGAGACCGGTGAGTCCGCC
>JALHSW010000458.1 GCA_022865365.1 Acidimicrobiia bacterium
CTCCTCGAGGGTTCAAATCCCTCTCCCTCCGCCAACTCTGATCGGTGGACAAGCCGGTGCCCGAAGACCGCTGCCCGAAGCTGGTGCGATGACCGCCGCAACCTCGCGAACGTTGTTGGAGCTGGGTGCGGCGACGCTCGGTGAGTCGGGCGGCCGCCCGATGCGGGCGAGCATCAAGCCCGCGTGGCGCGGCGCAACGCTCGCGGCTCCCGCGTTCCCCGTGCGGTGCACGCCCGGCGACAACCTGGCGATCCATGTCGCGGTGGCGCGGGCGCCGGTCGGGCACGCGCTCGTGGTCGATGTGGGCACCGAGCGCGAGCTGGGCTACTGGGGTGAGGTCCTCACGACCGGTGCCGAGGTGCGGGGACTCACCGGCCTGGTCATCGACGGGTGCGTGCGCGACGCGGCGGCGTTGGAGGCGCACGGCTTCCCGGTGTTCTCGACCGGGCTCGCACTGCCCGGCGCGACGAAGGAGCTCCCCGGGTCGGTGGGCAGATCGACCATCGTGGGCGGTGTCGAAGTGCGACTCGGTGACTGGGTCGTGGGCGACGTCGACGGGGTGACGGTCGTGTCCGGCGACGCGCTCGAGCAGGTGCTCGCGGCCGGCGTGGCGCGCGCCGAGAAGGAACACGGAATGTTCGCTCGGCTCCGCGACGGTTCGACCACGCTGGACCTGCTGTCCCTCGACGCCTCGCCGATCGACGACGCGTAGGCTTTGTCGTCCCTTCGCTGACGAGGAGCCTGTGATGCGTTCGTGGAAGCGCCGAGTTCTCCCAGCGGTCGTCGGTGCGCTGCTCGTGGTGGGCGCGTCGTCTCCCGCGTCGGCGGCGCCGCGCGAGCGCGCCGTCCTGGCTCCGACGCGCGCGGCCTGCGAGGCGTTCGCCGACTACTTCCAGGTCGAGTACCTCGTCGCTTTCGCGTCGACCTTCGCCGGCATCGGTGACAAGCAGAAGGCCGAGGCCACCAGAGCGGAGATCCGCGACACCTTCCACCTGCTCTTGTCGCCCAAGCTGGAGCAGGTCACCCGGACCCTCGCCGACGGAAGCGATCCCGCTTTGAGCAAGCTGTTCGTGCGCCAGGCCAAGGGCTTCGCCCGGGGCGTGGCCCTGCTCGAGGGGGTCGGCCTCACGAAGCAACAGATCCAGAAGCTGTCCGAGCTCGACCTGAAGCCCGAGACCGACCTTCAGCAGGTCGTCGGCGACGTCAACCTCGACAAGGCGGAGCTCAAGCGCGCGGTGAAGAAGTTCGCCTCGTCGGCCACGAGCATCGACCTCAACCAGGCGACGTCAAGGGAGAGGCGAGCATTCGCTGCGGCCGGCACCGCGTGCGGCGTGTTCCCCGCAGACGTCACCTGCTCGCAGGTCGTCACGACCGACGAGGCGGCCGCCCTCCTGGGCGTTCCGGCAACGGCCAAGAACGAAGACGGCACGTGCACCTATACCGGTCCGCCTGACAAGAGCCGCGACGCGGCCGAGCTTGCCGTCGACGTCTACGAGAGCTCACTCGCGTTCGACCGGATCGCCGGGTCGGCTCAGAGTCAGAGCGTGCCGGGTGTGGGCGACGCAGCCGTGGCGGTCGACGGGTTCAGCTCCTTCTCGAGCGTCAAGACCTGCGGCCGCACCCTGATCGTCAAGCAAGGCGAGCGCACGGTCGTCGTGGCGGCCTGCACGGGCGACACCCTTCCGTCGACAGAGGCGCTCGCCGGCATCGCAACGAACGTGCTCGCCCGCTCGGGCGAGGGCTAACGCCTCACGAGGTTCGCCGGTTGCTCGCCCGCCAGCACGGCGACGGCGCCCTCGCACGCGAGGCGGGCCATCCTGGTTCGGGTCGCGATCGACGCCGACCCGATGTGGGGGAGCAGCACCGTGCGCGGCGCGGCGAGCAGGCGCGGATGCACCTCGGGCTCGCGCTCGAAGACGTCGAGCCCCGCCGCGAAGAGCCGCCCGTCCTCGAGCGCGGCGGCGAGCGCTTCCTCGTCGACGATCGGGCCGCGTGAGGTGTTCACGAGCACCGCGGTCGGCCGCAGCAGAGCGAGGCGGCGCGCGTCGATCAGGTGCCGCGTCGCGTCGGACAGCGGCACGTGGAGCGACACGACGTCGGACTCCCCGAGCATCTGATCGAGGTCGGCTCGCCACCCGGGGAGTCCAGTATCGGTGCGGGTGTGGTGCAGCACGCGCATGTCGAACCCGGCGGCGCGACGAGCGACCGCGCTGCCGATGCGGCCGTAGCCCACGAGGCCGAGCGTCGCACCGTGCACGTCACGGCCGAGGTACTGGTTGATGCCCCAGCCGAGCCAGCGGCCGTCGCGCAGGTCGGCCTCAGCCTCCGACGCGAGACGCGACGCGGCCAGGATCAGGAGGAACGCGAGATCGGCCGTCGTCTCGTCGAGCACGCCCGGTGTGTTGCAGACGGCGACACCGGCGCCGTGGGCCGCGGCAACGTCGACGTTGTCGAAGCCGACGGCGACGTTGGCGACGACCCTGAGCCGGGGACTCCCGGCCCGGATGACGGCGGCGTCGATGCGGTCGGTGAGGAGGCACACCACCGCGTCGACGGCGCGGACCGCGTCGCGCAGCTCGTCCGGCGAGAGAGGCCTGTCGTCGTCGCGCGCGACGACATCGTGCCCGGCGGCAACAAGTGGGTCGATGCCGCCGTCGGGGAGTCGACGGGTGACGAGGACACGGGCCACGTCGACGCCGGTCAGTGGGTGGTGTAGTCGATCGGCGGCGCGTCCTTCACGGCGACGGCGAACGCGAGCGCGTGGATCGGGGCATGCTCGGAGACCGGCCGAAGGCTGTGCACCATGTCGGGAGGGATGTGCACCAGGTCGCCCTGGCCGATCTCCCGCTCCTCGTCGTCGATCATCATGATGCCGCGACCCGAGGTGACGTAATAGAACTCGTGCGTCGGGTGCGAGTGGGGGTCGACCAGCCCCCCGCCCGCGACCTCGAACTCACTCACGAGCTCGAGGTGGCCGCCCTCGGTGATCGCCTGCATCTCGCGCGGCTTCACGAGCCACCACACCGGCACCGTGCCGTTGTGCTCGACGACGGGCTCGACGTCTTCGATCGATCGCACGTCCATGGAGACCCCCTCTCGGTGGGAGGCAATCTAGACCTCGGCTCTACAGATTGAGGTCGATCTGCCATCCTTGCCCTGATGAAGTTGCACCGATGAACGATGCATCGATGGCCTCGCTCGTGGCGGAGCCGCTCACCGCATCCGCATGGGAACCGTTCGGGTGGCTCCCGGTCGACGACACCGATCCGACCGACGGCGCGCACACGCTGCAGTTCGAGTGGGCCGACCCGCACCTCAATGTCATCGCGCATGCCGCCGACGAGGTGGCACACACCGAGCACGGTCTGGTTTGCGCGCGGATGTACCGCCACGACACGCACACGCAGGCGCTCACGTCGCTGAACTGCGATGCGGTCGTCGCGGTCGCGCCTGCTGCGGTCGACTTCTCGAGGCCGGGTGGCGTGGCGATGATCCGTGCGTTCGTGTTGCACCCCCTCGACACGCTGGTGCTGCACCAGGGGACGTGGCACTGGGGTCCGTTCCCCCTCGGCGACGAACCGGTTCGGCTGCTCAACGTGCAGGGTCTTCGCTACACCGAGGACAACGCGTCGGTCGATCTCGTTGCGACCGTGGGCGCCGGGGTCGAGGTCGTCGTCTCCTGATCAGCCGATCGCGCGCACCGTGGCGGTCGCGACGGCCGCGGCGAGGACCACGACCACGAACCCGGCGCGTCGCCAGACGGCGAAGGCCGCGGCCGCGAGCCCGGCGGCGCGGGCGTCGAGGACGAGGGACTGTCCGTCGCCGAACGTCGACACCACGATGAGTGCTCCGAACAGCGCCGCGGGGAGCAATCCGAGTAGCTCCTCGACACGGGTGGGCAGGTGTCGGTTGGCGAGTGCGACGAGCCCGGTGGCCTTCAGCGCGTAGGAGCCGACGAAGAGCGCGGCGAGCGCGGGCCAACCCCAGGTCATACGAGCTCCTCGGGCGGCGGCGGCGGCGTGTCGGGCCCGGCGAAGAACAGCCCGGCAACGACACCCGCGGCCGCAGCCACGATCGGCACCCCGGCGGGAGCGAATGGCACGAGCGCCAGCCCGATCACCGCGCCGGCGATGGCCGCGGCGCGTCCGTCGGGGCGGCGCAGCAGCGGTGCGAGCAGCGCGAGGAACGCCGCAGGGAACACGGCGTCGAGCCCGAGCGCGCCCGGGTCGCCGAGGGCGTCGCCGAAGAGCGCGCCCACGAGGGTCCCGAGGTTCCAGCACACGAAGACCGACAGGCCGGCCCACCAGAACGCGCTCTCGGCGTGGGCGGGATCGTCCTGCGCGGTCGCCATGGCCGTCGACTCGTCGATGAGAAACTGCGCGGCCAGCAAGCGCTTCCAGATACTCGGGGGCATGCGGCGGTTGAGTGAGAGGCCGTAGGCGATGTGCCGCGCACCCAGCAGCAGGCCGCTCCCGATCGCCGCGAGCGCGGATCCGCCCGCCGCGAGGACTCCGATCACGGCGAACTGCGTCGCGCCCGTGAACACGAGCAGCGACATCGCGCACGCCATCGGCACCGAGAGTCCCGTCCCGGTGGCGACGACGCCGAAGGAGATCCCGAACACGCCGACCGCGACCCCGAGCGCTACCGAAGCGCGCCTCACCTCACGAGGGGCGGGCTGGCCCGAAGTCGCCATGGCGCCCGTGTGACCTAGACGACCTAGACGTCCTCGACGAGCTTCGCGTGCGCGGCGGCGTCGACGTCAATGCTCATCGTGTCGCTCCTCGATGACGGGCGGGGCCGCGGCACCCTAACGGGTCGCCCATGTCGGGTGGGCGGCTCAACCGTCGAGCGGCACCGGCTCGAGCTCGGGGCTGGGCAGTGGTGTGCCGCTGCGGGCCGCGCGCAGCCCGTCGACGGTGAACACGGCCAACGCCACCCATACGAGTGCGAAGCCGGCGAGCCGCCACGTCGGCATCGCCTCGTCGTAGATCGCGACGCCGAGCACGAAGTTGATGACCGGCACCGCGTACTGGAGCGGTCCGAGCGTCGTCAGGGGCACGCGGTGCGCGGCGGCCGCGAAGAGGAGGAGCGGGATTGCCGTCACCGCGCCGGCGAGCGGCACGAGCACGAGCTGCAGCGTGGTCGCGTTGGCGAAGACGCCGTCGCCGGCCGCCTCGGTCGCACCCACGAAGATGAGCGCGACGGGCAGGAGGAGCAACGTCTCGAGGGTGAGACTCGAGAGTGGGCCGAGCGGTACGAGCTTCTTGATGAGGCCGTAGCCCGACCAGCTGATCGCGAGGATCAGCGCGAACCACGGCACGCGTCCGTACCCCGCGGTCAGCACGATGATCGCGACGCCGACGAGTGCCAGCGCGGCGATCTGCGCGCGCCGGAGGTGCTCGTGGAGCACGACCACCCCGATCGCGACGATCCCGAGCGGGGCCATGAAGTACCCGAGCGCGGTCTCGACGACGTTGTCGTGCGTGACGCACCAGACGTACGTCGTCCAGTTGGCGGTGAGCAGCACCGCCGCCAGCGCGGCCGTGAGCACGAGCTTGGGTCGGTGACGGACGGTGCGCAGCTCGGCGGTGCGGCGGGTGATCGCGAGGATCGCGCCGAGGAAGACGACGGCCCAGATGATCCGCTGCCCGATGAGCCCGAACGCGTTCAGGCCCGACAGCTCCTTCCAGTAGACGGTGAGGAAGCCCCAGAGCACGTACGCCCCGAGGCCGTACACAACCCCGAGGCGCGTCCGATCCACGACCCGACCCTACGCAACGCGCGACGCAGTGAGGCCGGGGATTCCCGCGGCGCGTACACTCGATACCGCGTCACTGCGCTCGTAGCTCAATGGATAGAGCATCTGACTACGGATCAGAAGGTTGGGGGTTCGAATCCCTCCGAGCGCGCTGCATCTTCTTGCGGATGAGCAGGTCAGGGCGCTGTCGCATCGTCGGCAGCGCTCTTCGCGTTCGGGGTTGCTCAGCCGCATCCGGTCCGGTAGTGCCGAGCGAGTCCTCCGGACGGTTGCGTGGGGGACGCGTCGAGTTCGGCTGACATCTCGCCTGGTGGCGTGTCTCATCCGGCACGAGGCGTCACCGAGTACGCCAGAGAGGATCGCGATGCCGGCGTTGACGACGCGACAGCAAGCCGCCACGTTCCGCCTCATCAACGAGACGATGCGAGATCGGTTGGTCTCCCAGCGGGATGCGATCGACCGCATCGAGACCAAGGGGACCGTCCTCCTCGGATTCTCGATCGCGGCCGCGCAGCTCTATGTCGCCCAGTCCGTCGAGATCTCGGAGCTGCGTGGCCGCCGCGTTCGTTGCGTTCGGGCTCGCCACGGCCTTCGGGCTCTTCGTGGTGCGGCCCTACGAGCATCGCTACCCGCCGGAACCCACCGACTTCTATGCAGCCTTCATCGACGAACCCGCGCACATCGTCGAGAAATGGCTCGCCGGCTCCCGCGCCGACGCGTTCGAGGCCAATGTTCCGCTCGCCAAACGCAAGGAGCGCTTCTACTGGTTCATGCTCGCGACGCTGATCGCGGCAGCACTGCTCTCGATCCTGTCGCTCGCGCTGTAAGTTGGAGGCGTCATGAAGTCATCGAAAAGGCCTCCCCGGGAAGCGCCGGTCGTCGATCGCGCGGCGCTCGAAGCGGCGCGCACGGTCGAAGAGACCCTCGCGGCCACGACCGTGCGCTGGTTGTCCACGGACAACCGCGGCGTCGACGACGACCATCCCGACCCTCGCAGACGCCGCTCCTAGAGCCGGGCCGGCTCGCTCCTGACGACGCAACGCGTCCGCGCCGGACTTCTGACTCACGCCCTCCGGGGCTCTTGCTAATCCTTTGCTAATCCGCGCGGCGGAACTCGGTGGACGTAGTGCACGTGGTGGACGCGAAACCCCAGGTCAGCGCTACGGTGTGGACGTCAAGGAACCGCTGGACGGGTTCGACGCGACTACGGATCAGAAGGTTGGGGGTTCGAATCCCTCCGAGCGCGCTGCAGCTCGTGGTCTCAGGCGTCCGTGTGGCCGGGGACACGAGCAAGGGCCACGAGCTCGGCGAGGGAGTCATGTATCGCCGCGGTCAGCGCCTCGGCGGGCGGCGCGACGTCGGGACAGGTGACGATGCCGACGTCGACGTCGTCGCCGCAGGTGGCCACCGTGATGTTGAGCGCGGCCCCGTCGAAGATCGGACCCAGCGCGTAGAGACCCTTCAGCCGCGCCCCGCCGCAGTAGACGGGCACGGGCGGACCGGGCACGTTCGAGATCATGAGGTTGACCGCCGGTGGCAGCCGGTTCGCGAGCCCGAGGTCGGAGTACGCGCGGAAGAGCAGGCCGACCACGTTCCACGGCAAGGCCTCGGCAACGGCACCGAGCGTGTGGGGCCCGACGTCGGCAAGTGTGGCCTTGGCGTCACGCATCTCAGTTCGGACGGCGTCGATCCGGGCTCGGGGATCGGCGAGGTCGGTCGGGAGGGCCGCGAACATCACCGAGACCCGGTTCCCGCTCCGGTGCGCGGACCCGCCCCCGACCGCGACCGGCACCGCGGCGACCAGTGGACGGTCCGGCAGGTCTCCCGCGTCGCGAAGCCAGGTGCGAAGGGCGCCCGCGCACACTGCCATGACCACGTCGTTGATCTTGACGTCGAACGACTCGGCGACCTCGCGCACGTCGGCGAAGGGGACCGTGGTGAGCGCAACGGCGCGCGTCGCGGTGATCGACCGGTTCAGCGCGGTGCGCGGGGCCGACATCGGGAGCGTCACGGATCGCCCGGCGTCGCGCAGCGCGCGCACGAACCCCACCGCGAACCCGGGGACACGGGTGGCGGCGCGCGCCGCAGCGACCGGGGTTCGCGCGACCGCCCGGACTGCCTGGCCAAGGCCCAGACCCTGCGCCGCCGCCGGTGCGTGCTGGTCGGGTGCTTTCGCATCGGCCGCAACCGGTTCGAGGTCGAACAGCGAGCCCAGGATCCCCACCGCGGCAGTGCCGTCCATGATGCTGTGGTGCACCTTCGCGACGACGCCGACGGTGCCGTCCCCCAGATCCTCGACCACGTCCATCTGCCAGAGTGGCCGGTCGCGGGGCAGCGGGAACCGAGCGGTCTCCGC
>JALHSW010000459.1 GCA_022865365.1 Acidimicrobiia bacterium
CGTGAACAGCTGCGCGGCGCCGTTCGGGCACGCCGCCACGCACGCGCCGCAGCCGATGCACGCGGCTGCGTCCATCGCGGCGTCGGCGGCCTCCTTGGGCACGAGGATCAGGTTCGCGTCGGGGGCCGTACCCGTCGGTGCGGTGATGTATCCGCCGGCCTCGACGATGCGGTCGAAGGCCGACCGGTCGACGCAGAGGTCCTTGATGATCGGGAACGCCTTGGCCCGCCACGGCTCGACCGTGATGTTCGCACCATCCTCGAACTTCCGCATGTGGAGCTGGCACGTTGCGGTACCCATCTCGGGCCCGTGGGCACGGCCGTTGTTCATCATCGAGCACGATCCGCAGATTCCCTCACGGCAGTCGTGGTCGAACTCGACCGGCTGGTCGCCCTCGGTGATCAGGCGCTCGTTGAGCAGGTCGATCAGCTCGAGGAACGACATGTCGGGGCTGACGTCGTCGACCTCGTACGACGCGAAGGCACCCTTCGCGTCGGGTCCGCGCTGGCGCCACAGCTTGAGCGTGACCTTCACGTTCGCGTCTCCTACTTGTACGAGCGCTGCGCGAGCGCCACGTTCTCGAAGTCGAGCGCTTCCTTGTGGAGCCGAGGATTCGCGAGATCGCCGGTGTACTCCCAGGCTCCGACGTAGGAGAAGTTCTCGTCGTCCCGCAGCGCTTCGCCTTCCTCGGTCCGGTGCTCGACGCGGAAGTGGCCGCCGCAGCTCTCCTCGCGGTGTAGTGCGTCGCGCACCATCAGCTCGCCGAACTCGAGGAAGTCGGCGACGCGCCCCGCCTTCTCCAACGACTGGTTGAGCGACTCGTCGTCGCCGAGGACCCGCACGTCCTTGTGGAACTCATCACGCAACGTCGGGATGTCGACCAGGGCCTGTTCGAGGCTCTCCTTGCTCCGAGCCATGCCGCAGTTGTCCCAGAGGGTCTTGCCCAGCTCTCGGTGGAACCAGTCGACCGTGCGGGTGCCGTTGACCGAGAGGAGCGCCCGCACGCGGTCGTCGACCTCGGTCTCGGCTTCGGAGAACACCGGGTCATCGGTGGGGACGGGTTCCGCGCCGAGCTGCGGGGCGAGGTAGTCACCGATCGTGGCCGGGAGCACGAAGTATCCGTCGGCGAGGCCCTGCATGAGCGCGCTCGCTCCGAGACGGTTCGCGCCGTGGTCGGAGAAGTTCGCCTCTCCGAGCACGTAGAGGCCCGGCACGTTGCTCATCAGGTTGTAGTCGACCCACAGACCGCCCATCGTGTAGTGGACGGCGGGGTAGATGCGCATGGGTGTCTCGTACGGGTCCTCGCCGGTGATGCGGTCGTACATCTGGAAGAGGTTCGCGTAGCGCTCCTCGATCGCGTGACGCCCGAGGCGTTGGATCGAGTCGGCAAAGTCGAGGTAGACGCCGTTCTTGAGCGGCCCGACCCCGCGGCCTTCGTCGACCTCCTTCTTGGAGGCGCGCGACGCCACGTCGCGTGGCACGAGGTTGCCGAACGCGGGGTAGCGGCGCTCGAGGTAGTAGTCGCGATCGGTGTCCGGGATCTGGCTCGCGGGCCGGGCGTCGGCCGCGTCCTTCGGGACCCAGATGCGGCCGTCGTTGCGGAGCGACTCGCTCATCAAGGTGAGCTTCGACTGGAAGTCATCACTCGCAGGGATGCAGGTCGGGTGGATCTGCGTGTAACAGGGGTTCGCGAGCGCCGCACCCCGTCGATGCGCCCGCCAGATCGCACTCGCGTTCGACTGCTTGGCGTTCGTCGACAGGTAGAAGACGTTGCCGTAGCCGCCGGTGGCCAGCACGACGGCGTGACCCGAGAACGACCGCACCTCGCCGCTGATGAGGTTGCGACCGACGATCCCGACCGCCTTGCCGTCCTTGAGGACGAGATCGAGCATCTCGGTCCGGTTGTGCAGGGTCACGTTGCCGAGGTGCACCTGGCGGGCCAGGGCCTGGTACGCACCGAGCAGCAGCTGCTGACCGGTTTGCCCGCGGGCGTAGAACGTCCGCGAGACCTGCGCGCCCCCGAAGCTGCGATTGTCGAGTAGACCGCCGTACTCGCGAGCGAACGGCACGCCCTGCGCGACGCACTGGTCGATGATGTTCCCGCTCACCTGGGCGAGGCGGTAGACGTTCGCCTCGCGGGCGCGGTAGTCGCCGCCCTTGATGGTGTCGTAGAAGAGCCGTTGGACGCTATCGCCGTCGTTGCGGTAGTTCTTCGCGGCGTTGATGCCACCCTGGGCCGCGATGCTGTGGGCCCGTCGCGGCGAGTCATGGAAGGTGACGTGCTCGACCTCATAGCCCAGCTCGCCGAGCGTTGCGGCGGCCGACGCGCCCCCGAGGCCGCTGCCGACCACGACGACCTTGAACTTGCGGCGATTCGACGGGTTGACGAGCTTCACCGCGAACTTGTGGTTGTCCCACTTCTCCGCGATCGGACCGTCGGGGATCCGAGCGTCGAGCGACATCGTGCTCACCTGGCGACCACCCCGGTTGTGATGAGAAGGGGCATGCTGACGTTGCCCACTGTGACGATGATCGCGAACGCGACCGCGAAGATGCGTCGCGAGGAGTTCCACCGTGGGTTGTTCAACCCGAGGCTCTGGAACATCGACCAGAGACCGTGGAAGAGGTGGAAGCCCAGGGCGAACATCGCGACGATGTAGGCGATCGCTACGGGTTCGCGCTCGAACGAGTTGAAGAGGTTGTTGTAGGGATCGCCCCGCACGAAGTCGGGGTTCGCCTGGCCCCACGTGAGGTCCATCAGGTGGAAGATCACGAACAGGGCGACGATGATCCCCGTCCAGCGCATCGTGCGCGATGCGAAGCTCGCCGCGACGTAGTCGCGCTTGGACTGGTACTTCACCGGGCGGGCTTTGTGGTTCATCCGCGTGAGCTGGTACGCGGCGATGATGTGCACCGCCACGGCGACCAGGAGACCGACCCGCATCCCCCACAGCAGCACCGTGCGCGGGAACGCGGGCTCGCCGAGGTCGCGCAGCCACTCGGCGTACTCGTTGAGGTGGGCCATCCCGAGGAACACCTTGAGGTTCCCGACCATGTGCGCCACGACGTAGCCGAAGAGCGCGATGCCGCTGATCGCCATCAGCCACGTCTTGCCGACCGCCGATCCGTAGAAGGCGACGAGGAACGGCGGTTCCTTCGACTCGGGCACCGGAGGCCCGCTGTAGCGGGCGAGCCGAACGGCTGCGTCCGCTCCTTCGCTCTCGTCCTCGGTCGAGAGCTCGCCTTCGACCTTCGTCATCGCCCCTCCCGGACAGCCGGCGCCCACCTCACGGCGGTTGGAGAACCGGCGGCGCGACGCTATCCCCGGGAGTTGCCGCTACACCGATTCGGGCGGCTTGTCGCGGGCGAGCTCCTTCTCCATCTGACGCTGCTCCCAGCCCTGCATCCACTCGCTGTGCCGACCGAAGACGTGCCACGCGTGGACCGCGAGGCCGAAGCCCCAGAACAGGGTGACCCAGAGCCAGTCCCACCCGGCAACGAACAGGAACACCACGTTCATCACGACGTAGACGAGAAGGCTGGCGTAGAGCCCCTTCTTCGCGCCGACGCGGCGCCGGGCTTCCTCGTAGCGCTCCTGGTCGGCGGTCGTCTTGCCGGCGGTCGTCTTGCCGGCGGTCGTCTTGCCGGGCGTCGGTGCGTCGGAATTGTCGGCCATGGGATCGTCCTCCTCGGTCGTCGGCATCATCGCGCAGCGTCTCTCGGCGCGGGGGTCGCTCCTCGGGGGGGACCGGGCGGAAGCCCCTGGGGCGGCGGGTACGCTGCGCATCCGGTGATCGATCTCGAGGTGTGTGCATGAGCGAGTCCACAACCCCGCGCCCAGGAGCGCTGGGCGACCTCCGCGCCAGTGGCTGGGTGTCCCGCCCGGTCAAGCAGGAGGTGCGCGAGAACGCCACCCTTCGGATCCGCGAGGGCGCGCCGGTCGTCGAGGGAGTCGTCGGCTTCGAGCAGACGGTGCTGCCCCAGCTCGAGAACGCCCTGCTCGCGGCGCACGACGTGATCTTCCTCGGGGAGCGCGGACAGGCCAAGACGCGCATGATTCGTTCGATCGTGAACCTGCTCGACGAGTGGATGCCCATCGTGACCGGGAGCGAGATCAACGACGATCCGTACGCCCCGATCTCGCACCATGCTCGCGTGCTCGTCGCCGAGCGCGGCGATGAGACGCCGATCGAGTGGGTGCACCGCGAGCGTCGGTTCGGCGAGAAGCTGGCCACGCCCGACACGTCGATCGCCGACCTCATCGGCGAGGTCGACCCGATCAAGGTCGCCGAGGGCCGCTACCTCTCCGACGAGCTCACGATCCACTACGGGCTCGTCCCGCGCACGAACCGTGGGATCTTCGCGATCAACGAGCTGCCCGACCTCGCCGAGCGGATCCAGGTGGGTCTGCTGAACGTGCTCGAGGAGCGCGACGTGCAGATCCGGGGCTACAAGATCCGGCTCCCGCTCGACCTCATGCTCTTCGCGTCGGCCAACCCCGAGGACTACACGAACCGTGGGCGGATCATCACCCCGCTCAAGGATCGGTTCGGGGCCCAGATCCGTACCCACTATCCCCTCGACGTCGAGGTCGAGATGGACGTCGTGGACCAGGAGGCGGTTGTCACCTCGCCTGATGGCGTGCGGGTCGCGGTCCCGGATTTCATGACCGAGATCGTGGCGGCGATCAGCCAGCAGGCCCGGCACTCGCCGCACGTCAACCAGCGCTCTGGCGTCTCGGTCCGCATGTCGGTCGCGAACTACGAGACGATGGTCGCGAACGCGACCCGCCGCGCGCTGCGAAACGGCGACGACGAGGTCGTGCCCCGCGTCAGCGACCTCGAGGCGCTCGCGGCGAGCACCGCGGGCAAGATCGAGTTCGAGACCGTCGACGACGGGCGCGAAGAGCAGGTGCTCGATCGCATCGTGAAGGCGGCGACACTCGAGACGTTCCGCAGTGCGTGCTCGCCCGAGCGGCTCAGCCAGCTCGTCGCCGCGTTCGACGGTGGGCTGGTGGTGCACACCGGTGACGACGTGCCCGCCTCGGAGTACGCCAAGCTCCTCGCTGATCTTCCCGGCTTGCCCGACGCGCTCGCCGAGCTCGAGGTCGGAGAAACGCCCGCAGGGGTTGCGTCAGCAGTCGAGTTCATCCTCGAGGGCCTGCACCTCGCGAAGCGTCTGAACAAGGACGCGATCGGAGGGAAGGCCACGTACCGCGGGCGGGGTTGACCGCGAGCACCGTCGCGGTGCTCGACGCCGTCAGATTCCGCTGTCGCGCTGGTACACGTTGCAGGCCTGGTTGGCAAAGCGGTTCACGTTCTCGGCCGCGTCCTGGATGTCGGGGTCGTCGACCACCGACGTGTCGCCGTCGGCCCGTCTGCGCATCGCGTCGGCGAA
>JALHSW010000460.1 GCA_022865365.1 Acidimicrobiia bacterium
ACTCTCGGGGAGCATGTACGGCCACTGCGCGACCCCCCAGGCGATCACCACCGAGGCGACCGCACCGATCGCGAGCAACCGTGCGAAGCGGTGTTGGTGGCGCACGAGCAGCACGATCGAGCCGACACCGCAGATCGCGGAGAGGATCACCAGGGGCAGCGCTCGCGAAGTTAGCCCATCGAAGACGTAGCGCGCGTCGTCGCGCAGCACGAAGATGCCCGCGAACGCCACGATGCCAACGACGATCGCTGCGCCGATCGCCCGGCGCCGGTAGTACTCGGTCATCTCCTCGTCACCGAAGCGCTTGGCGTCCCACACGAGGTAGACCGCGGCGAGGTACGCACAGACGACCACCGCGAGAACACCACCGAGGATCGACGTGGGGTTGATCCAGCTGTCCCAGGGGTCTCCCGCCTGCCCGCCGGCCGAGACCCGCCCGGACGCGACGGCCCCGGCCACCGCACCCATGCAGAACGGCACGAGGACCGACGAGATCGCGAACGCGGCACCGAAGTTACGCCGCGACGAGGTCCGGTACACCTCCTTGCGGAACGCGAAGCTCGACCCGCGCAGCACGATGCCGAGGGCGGCCAGGCTCAGCGGCACGAACAGCGTGAGCATGATCGACCCGTACGCCTCGGAGAACGCGGTCCAGAGCACCACGAGGACGAAGATCAACCACACGTGGTTGGCCTCCCACACCGGGCCGATCGAGTGATCGACCACGGCACGGGGGCGTTTACCCCGCTCGGCACCGCCCGCGACGAGGTCCCAGAAGCCGGCACCGAAGTCGGCGCCTCCGAAGAGGGCGTACGCAGTGATGCCGATGAACAGCACCACGGCCACGGCTTCGGCCATCAGCCCGTCACTTCCTGCAGGTCACGGTCAGGCGTCGAGAGGGGCGCGCGCGGACCGTAGGGTCCATCGGTCTCGTCGTGCTCGCCTCCCGAGCCCCGCTCACGGAACCGTCGGGCCATCGCCCGCAGGATCAGCACGAGCGTGACCGCGACGCCGATGTAGAGGGCGGCGATCACGAGGAACGTCAACCACACCCCTTCGTTTCCCGTGGCCGCCGCGGTCACCTTCATCTCGCCGAACACGATCCAGGGTTGACGGCCGACCTCGGTGACCACCCAGCCCGCCTCCATCGCGAGCACCGAGAGCACACCGCTGATCGCGGCGGCGCGCAGGAACCACTTCCCCTCGGGCATCCGCCGCTTGAACAACCACACCGCGCCGTACCAGAGCGAGAGCAGCGAGAGGAAGGTCCCGAGCCCGACCATCACGTCCCAGGCGAGGTGGACCGTGTTGACCTGTCGGGTGTTGGGGCGCGAGCCCTCGGGGAAGGAATCGAGGCCCTTGATCACAGTCGAGGTCCCCATGCTCGGATCGGACAGGATCGATGCCAACCCGGGGATCGGGATTCCTCCGCTCACCGTGCCGTCGTCGTTCAGTCGACCGAACAGCGTCTCGGGCACGTCGTCGGCAGTCTTGGGGACGAGCTCGATGGCGGCGAACTTCGTCGGCTCGTTGTTGTAGACCCAGCGCGCGACCTGGTCGCCGACGAGCATCTGGATGGGCGTCGCGATCGCCGCGACCGTGAACGCGATGGTGAACCCGAGGCGGTGGTACCGGTCACGGCGACCACGCAGCATCCCGGCGGCGTACACGGACGCAATCAGGAACCCCCCGACCAGGTATGCGGCGATGAGCATGTGCAAGGCCTCGAGCGGCATTGCCTTGTTGAAGATGACGTCGAGCGGCTGGACGTCGACGACCTTCCCCGCACTGTTGACGGTGAAGCCGGCCGGCTCGTTCATCCATGCGTTGGCCGCGACGACCGACAC
>JALHSW010000461.1 GCA_022865365.1 Acidimicrobiia bacterium
GGATGAGATCGACCGCGAGGTGCAGCATCGTGAGCATCCCGAGACCGAGCAGGTCGAACTTCACGAGCCCGGCCGCGGCACAGTCGTCCTTGTCCCACTGGAGCACCGACCGGTTCTCCATGCGTGCCCACTCGATGGGGCAGAACTCCACCAGCGGACGGTCGGCCATCACCATCCCGCCGGAGTGGATGCCGAGGTGCCGGGGGTAGTCGAGCACCTGCTGCGCGAGATCGAGTACCAGCGCGGGCATATCCGGGGTCTTGGCCGGAAAGGCCTGGGCGTCGCGGCTGTAGCGGTCGACCTGCCTCGTGAGCGCGTCGGCTTGGCCGGGCGAGAGGCCGGCGACCTTGGCCATCTCGCGCATCGCGGAGCGGGGCCGGTACGTGATGACGTTGGCGACTTGCGCGGCACGGTCGCGCCCGTACTTGGCGTAGACGTACTGGATGACCTCTTCGCGTCGGACGTGCTCGATGTCGAGGTCGATGTCGGGGGGTCCGTCGCGCTCGAGCGAGAGGAACCGCTCGAAGAGCAACCCGAGCGCGACCGCGTCGGCCTTGGTGACACCGAGCGCGTAGCAGACCGCGCTGTTCGCGGCGCTCCCCCGCCCCTGGCAGTAGATGTCGGACCGACGACAGAAGTCGACGATGTCGACGAGCAGCAGGAAGTACCCGGGGAAGTCGAGTTGCTCGATCACCTCCAGCTCATGAGCGATCTGCGCCATCGCTTCGACGTGCTGCGGATGCGTCGACGGGTACCGCACCGCGGCTCCCCGTCGCGTGAGCTCAGCCAACCACGTCATGTCGGTGTGGCCGGCCGGCACCTCGAGGTCGGGCAGGTTGGGTGCGGCGAGCCGCAGATCGAACGCGCACGCCTCGGCGATCTCCACCGACCGCTCCACTGCGCCGGGCCAGCGCGCGAACCGCCGCTGCTGCTCCCCCGCGGAGCGCAGGTGAGCAAACCCCGCGGCCGGCAGCCAGCCGTCGAGCTCGTCGAGCGATCGTCGGGCGCGGATCGCCGCGAGGGCGTTCGCGAGCGGTCGCTGACGAGACGTCGCGTAGTGCACGTTGTTGGTGGCCACCACCTCCACCCTCGACTGCGCTGCGAGCCGCGCGAGCTCGTCGTTGCGGTGACGGTCGAGCGGGTCGCCGTGGTCCCACAGCTCCACCAGCACACGATCGCGCCCGAACGCGCGCACCAGCCGGTCGAGCGCACGCCCGGCCGCAGCCGGGCCATCGGCCATGAGCGCCCGCGGCACCGCGCCCTTGCGACACCCGGTGAGCACGAACCAGGAGTCGTTCGTCGGGCTCGGCCGGTTGCCCCGGAGGTGCACGCCGGCTCGTGCCGCGTCGGCCAGTCCGGCGAGCCTGAAGCACGGTGCACCCTTCTCTCCTGCCATCTGACCCGCACTGATCGCACGCGCGAGGCGGGCGTACCCGACCGGCCCGTCGGCGAGCACGACCAGGTGCTCCCCGGGCGGGTCGGCCTCCCCCTTCTCCTTCTCCCCCTTCTCCTTCTCCTGAGGTGACTCGATCCCGAGCGTCAGCTCGGCCCCGAACACGGTGGGGAGGCCCGCGCCCCGCGCCGCCTCCGCGAAGCGCACCACGCCGTAGCACCCGTCGTGATCGGTGACCGCGAGACCGGCCAGCCCGAGGCGCGCGGCCTCGTCGACGAGCTCCTCGGGGTGACTCGCCCCGTCGAGGAACGAGAAGTTCGTGTGGCAGTGCAGCTCCGCGTACAGACCCAGCACCCTAGACGAACGTATGTTCGATCCGCAACGGCGGCTCAGGGCGCAGGGCCGTCGCGAGGGCAGTCGTCGCGATGCACCAGCTTCAGCCCTTCGGGATCTTCGGCATCGCCCACGAGCCGGTAGGGACCGTGGGGTTCGAGGATGTGGTGGTGCGGCGGACACACGCCCGCGAGCTCGGTCGGGTCGTGGGAGTCGCCGTGGTCGCAGACCGGCCGGCAGTGGTGGATCTGCAGGCCGCGCGTCGCTTCGCAGCCCGGGACCCGACAGTGGCGGTCGCGCCGGCGCACGTGGCGGTCCACGTCGGTCGGAAGGTCCGTGCGGGGCCGGCGGGTCGTGCGGGTGCCCGAGCGGTCGAGCACCGCCTCCCGGACCTTGGCGTTGGGCCGCAGCGCGGTGACGGTCTCCCCGGCCACCGGGATCCCCGCGATCTCACACACGCTCTCGCCGCGATGGTCGGTGATCTGGACGATCTCGACCCGGAACCGGCCCGTCGGCTCCACATCCGCGTAGTTCGTGGCGAGCTCGACGAAAGCGTCGGCCTTGCGGTGCGCGAGCGAGTCCCAGGGCATCCCCTTCGCGGGACGCATGCGCTCCGCCATGTGGTCGAGGACCTTCTCGACGAGGATCCCATCGACATCGGGCAGCGCCCAGCGGCCGAACACCATGCCCTGCTCGGAATCGCGCCACGACGTGACGTACCGCGCCGCACGGCGTGCTTCGGCGTCAGCCGCGGTGACCGTCCGCGCGGCCCGCGCCTGGCGCTGCAGATCGACCGGCGCCATCGAGCGACCGCGCTCGGCCCACTCGGCGTCCGTCGCCGAAGTCGCGACCTCCGTGATCGGTTGGAGCTGGTCCTTCGTGAGGTCGCCGTCCCACGCCGCGGCGGCGATCTTGGGGAGCGACTCGAGCGAACGGGCGACCTCACGGTTGGTCTTCGCGGTGCGCGCCGAGACCGTCGAGTCCGGCACCACGTCGAGTGCCTGACGGTCATCCAGGACCCGCGTCGCCGCGAGCTCTTCGAGGTACCACCGCTGCTGCTCCCGCCGTGCGTCCGCCACAACCGTGCGCAGCGACTTCGTCGAGCGGCACCGCAGCGCGTCGACACGCGCGCCGAAGTCGTACTCGCCGGCGTCCTCCGAGGCTTGGTCGAAAGTGGATACGGGCTGGCTGCTCATGCCCCCCATCCAACCACGGGGGTGTGACAGCTACGCCCCGATTGGACGTGCCGCGAAGAAGAAATCAGAAAAGACTCAGGACGCCTTGAGCACCTCGAGCGCCTTGTCGGCGTGGACGCTCATGCGGATCTCACTCTTGATCACGGCGAGGATCGTGCGGTCACGGTCGATCACGAACGTCGCCCGCTTCATCGGGATCGGCCCGAACGACCGCTTGACCCCGAAGAGCTCCGCGACCGTGCCGTCCGTGTCGGACAGGAGTGGGTAGTCGAACTCGTACGTGTCCGAGAACTCCTTCTGCTTCTCGACCGTGTCCCCGCTGATCCCGACCCGCTGCCCACCGGCCGCGGCGAACTCGGCACTCAGATCGCGGAAGTGACAGCTCTCGGCCGTGCACCCCTTCGTCATCGCCGCGGGGTAGAAGAACAGCACCACGGGGCCGTCAGCCACGAGCTCGCTGAGCTTGCGGACCGTGCCCGTTTGGTCGGGGAGCTCGAAGTCGTCGACCACATCACCTTGTTCCATCGGCGCAACCTATCCCTCCCGCGGCGTCTCCGTGCCCGGGTGACCGGTCGCAAGGGCCCCCCCGAGGTGGTTGACTGGCGCCGACTCACCGAAGCGGGGGTGGCGTGAGCGATCTACCGACTGGGACGGTGACCTTCTTGTTCACCGACGGCGAGGCGGCCGATGCCTGACCGCAGACCGTCGTCAGGAGGCTCGAAGGGTCGCCAGCGACCCCAGCACCCGGCTGAGCGCTTCCTCCGCAGTCGTCACGCCGGCGAGCATCCGCGCCGGGTCGAGAATCTGGATGTTGATGACGCGTCCGGCACCATCGAGGTCGAACACGATGTCATCGGACACGCGCCATGCGTCGCGTGCTCGACCGCGCAAATCGGCATCGACGATGGCGATGCTCGCGACGTTGTGCGATTGGTCCCAGGTGAGCTTCATCGCCGTGACCTCCAGACCGTGACAACGAGTACACCACTTTGGGGCGATCCCTCGAAGATCACCGTAACCGCGTGCGCTGGAAGCGGTGCCGCTGGCACGACCGGCCGGTGTGGGCCCGACACGGTCGCCCTCGTTCGATGACGATACGAACATCGTCTTCCGTCACGGAATGGATCGCCATCTCTTCGCGCGCGTGGAACGTGAAGTCGACGACCATGCGGCAGATGGACAGCGAACGGCGAAGCCCGTGACCACGCTCCCGACCGGCACCGTCACGTTCCTGTTCACCGACCTCGAGGGCTCCACCCGCCTGTGGGAAGAACATCCCGAGGCGATGCGGGCCGCGCTCGCCCGCCACGACGAGATCCTGCGCGACACGGTCGAGGGCCACGGCGGTCACGTCGTCAAGACCACCGGCGACGGGCTCCACGCCGCGTTCGTCACCGCACACGACGCGGTTGGCGCCGCGTCCGGTGCGCAAGCCGCGCTCACGGCCGAGGAGTGGCCGGTCCCCGAACGATTGCGTGTGCGCATCGCGGTGCACACGGGCGAGGCCGAGGTGCGCGACGGCGACTATTACGGCAGCGCGGTCAACCGCGCCGCTCGCCTGGCCGCGGCGGCCCACGGTGGGCAGGTGCTGGTGTCGCTTGCGACCGAGGAGCTCGTACGTGACGCGCTCGGCGAGGGTGTCGACCTGATCGATCTGGGTGAGCATCGCCTGCGCGACCTGGCGCGGCCCGAGCACGTGTTCCAGCTCGTCGCACCCGGCCTCGGGCGCGAGTTCGGACGGGTGCGGTCCCTCGACGTGTTCGCCGGGAACCTGCCGCCACAGATGACCTCGTTCGTGGGCCGCGAGGACGAGCTGCACGCGCTCGGCGAAGCGCTGCGGGCCACGCGCCTGGTGACCCTCACCGGCGTGGGGGGCGTTGGCAAGACGCGCCTCGCCACCCAGGTCGCGGCCGAGGTGCTGCCCTGGTACCCCCACGGGTCGTGGCTCTGCGAGCTGGCGGCGGCCACCGACCCCGACACCCTCCTCCAGGTCGTCGCGGCGACGCTCGGCGTGAACGCGCGCCCGGGGATGACGTTGGCGGAGAGCATCCCCGACTTCCTGCGCACCAAGCGGCTGCTCATCGTGCTCGACAACTGCGAGCACCTCATGGACGCCGCCGGGCGCCTGGCCGAGTCGGTGCTGCACGAGTGCCCCGATGTCCGGATCCTCGCCACCAGCCGCGAGGGGCTCGCAGTGGCGGGTGAGCACGTCTGGCCGCTGCGGTCGCTCGCGCTCCCGGACCCGGCGGCGGACGCGGCGGCGATCGTCGGCTCGGATGCAGTGCAGCTCTTCGCCGACCGGGCCCGCGCGGCGCGGGCCGGCTTCGCGCTCGACGATGCACACGCGGGCGCGGTCGGCGAGATCTGCCGGCGCCTCGACGGCATCCCACTGGCAATCGAGCTCGCCGCGGCGCGGGTCGCGTCGATGACCCCGGCCGAGATCGCCGGGCTCCTCGACGAGCGGTTCCGGCTCCTGACCGGCGGGCGGCGCAGCGCGGTCGAACGCCACCAGACGCTCCGCGCGACCGTCGACTGGTCCTACTCGCTGCTCACCCCGACCGAGCGACTCGTGTTCGATCGTCTCGCGGTGTTCGCCGGTGGCTTCGACGCCGACGGTGCGACCGCGGTCCTGAGCGGCGACGGGATCGAGCGCTGGGATGTCGTCGACTCGCTCGCGAGCCTGGTCGGCAAGTCGATGGTCGTCGCCGACGAGACCGCGGACGCGACGTCCCGCTACCTCCTGCTCGAGACCCTGCGCCAGTACGCGAGCGAACAACTCGAGGAGGAGGACGGCGCCGCGGACGCGTGGCGGCGCCGCCACGCGGAGCACTTCGCGACCTTCGCCGAGGCGGCCGGCCCCCAGCTCAGGGGTCCCGACGAGCTTGCGTGGCACCGCCGGGTCCACGCCGAGCTCGACAACCTCCGGACCGCGCTCACCTGGTCCCTCGACAGCCAGGCCGGCACTGACAGCGAGCTCGCGATCCGCATCCTCGCCGCGCTGGCCTACCTCGCGGGGAACGACCAGACGACGGGCCTGGGCGCATGGGCCGAGCGCGCGGTCGGGCGCGCCGAGAGCTCAACCCCGGCCCGTCGCGCCGCGGTGCTGGCGGCGGCGGCGTACGCCGCGATCGTCCGGGGTGACTACGAGGTCTGCCGCTCGCTCGGGCTCGCCGCACTCCGCGACGACGCGCCCGGGCCGGAATCGGCCCGGGCCCTCGCCTACCTCGACGTCGCGCTGGCGGACATGGTCACCGGACAGATCGACCAGGCGCTCCGCGTGCTCGACGACGGGTTGCTCGAGCTCGACGACGATCGCTTCGGCGAGATCCTGCTTCGACAGGCGGCGGCCCACGTCGAGGCGCTCCGCCTCGACGACGCCGCCGCGGGCGCCCGCGCCGAGGAAGCCGTCCGGCTCGCTCGGGAGCTCGGAAACCCCACCCAACTCGCGCTCGCGCTCCACGCGCAGGCCCGCGCGATCACGAACGTGGATCCCACGGCGGCGCTCACCGCCCTCGACGAGAGCATCGCACTCACACGCGACGGCGCGGGTGCCTCGGTGTTCGGGATGACTCTCGGCCGGGCCGCACAGCTCCGTGCCCACTTCGGTGACCCGGACGGCGCGCTCGCCCTCTTGCGCGAAGCCGTCGCGTACTCTCACGACGTTGGGGACCACATGGTCCTCAGTGGCATGCTGTTCTTGGGTATCGACGCGCTGGCAACCCTCGGCCACGCCGAGCCCGCGGCTGTCCTCGCCGGTGTCGTCTCGGGTAGCCCGCTCTCGCTCTTGTCCGAGATGCCACCCGTACCGCTCGAGCAGCCGCTCGAGCAGGCGCGAACCGAGCTCGGCAGCCAAGCGTTCGACACCGCCTTCGCGCGCGGTGCCACCATGGAATACGACGAGGTGGTCGCGTACACCCTCGGCGAGCTCGACCGGATCCTCGCGGAGTTCGACGCCGCCTGAGCTGCCCACCGGGACGGCCCATACGGCGCCGTGACAAGATCTCGGCATGACCATCGAGCTGATCCCCCTTGCGACCGCCCGCATCACGTTGGCCGAGCCGTTCATCCTCCCGGCCACCCCATCTGGGACCCGCATCATCGCCGAGGTCCGAAGCGGCGAGTACGAGGGTGAGCGGTTGCGGGGCAGCCTGAAGGGCGTCGCAGCCGCCGACTGGATGACCCTGAGCGCCGAGGGCGTCGGGACCCTCGATGTGCGTGCCCTTTTCGAGACCCACGACGGTGCCCTCGTCTACAGCTGGTACCACGGCCGGACCGACTTCTCAGAGGGCCCGGGCGTCAAGCCGCTCTATGTCGCACCGCTCTACGAGACTGGTGACGAGCGCTACACCTGGCTCAACACGATCCAGGCGGTCGCCAAGGGAACCCTCTCCGAGAACAACACCGTCCTCACCTACGAGATCTGCGAGGTGCGCTGATCGCATCCGCGAGCAGCGCGGGACCGGTATCGGTGCGGGCCGCCGCCGCGTCGCGTGGGACCATGGTGAGTGCTCCAAGCCCGCTCGCTCTCGGTGGAAGTCGGTGGCCGCCGCACCCTGGCGGATGCCTCCTTCTCCCTGCGCGCCGGTGACACCGTCGGCCTCGTGGGCCGCAACGGGGTCGGCAAGACCAGCCTGCTGAAGGTTTTCGCCGGCGAGGCGCCGGCCGCGGGCGGCGTGGTGCTGCGCTCAGACGCCGTCGGGTACCTCACCCAGGATCCGAAGCCACGGGGCAAGGGCGCCGCGACGACGAGCCTCACCCACGTGCTCTCCGGCCGGGGTCTCGACACGGCAGCGCACCGCCTCGAGGTGCTGCGCAGCCGGGTCGACACCGACCCCACCGACGCCAACGTCGCGAAGTACGCGCGCGCCGAGGAGCAGTTCCTCTTCGACGGCGGCTACACCGGCGAGTCCGAAGCGCGTCGCATCGCGCACGGCCTCGGACTCCCCGACGACCGCCTCGACCTGCCCATCACCGCGCTCTCGGGTGGTGAGCGGCGCCGCGTCGAGCTCGCCCGCATCCTGTTCGCAGGGAGCGAGCTGCTGCTGCTCGACGAACCGACGAACCACCTCGACACCGACGCCAAGCAGTGGCTGCTCAAGTTCCTGCGCTCGTACCGCGGGGCGCTGCTCGTGGTGAGCCACGACCTGCAGCTGCTCGACAAGGGCATCACGCGCGTCCTGCACCTCGGCGACGGCGAGCTCACGGAGTACCGCGGCACCTACACGCAGTACCTCGTGTCGCGCGCCGCCGACGAGGAACGGCTCCGACGCGTCGTCACCCAGCAGCAGTCCGAGATCAAGCGCCTCAAGGGGCTCGCCGACACGATGCGCGGCCAGACCGAGAAGCGGGCCAAGACGGCCAAGGCCCTCGACACGCGGGTCGCGCGGATGCGGCGCGACGCACTCGAGGGGCCCAAGCGCGAGTCGGGGATCGCCATACGCTTCCCCGAGCCACCGCGCCCCGGCGCGACGGTGCTCCGGGTCGAAGGGCTCAAGAAGGGCTACGGCGGGCCACCAGTGTTCGCCGACGTCACCTTCGAGGTGGGCCGCGGCGAGCGGCTCCTCGTGATGGGCCTCAACGGTGCCGGCAAGACCAGCCTCATGCGCATCCTCGCGGCGCGCACGGAAGCCGACTCCGGCAGCATCGAGATCGGCCACAAGGTCTCGGTGGGCTACTACGCCCAGGAGCACGAGGGGATCGTCCCGGGGCGCAGCGTGCTGTCGCACCTCGCCGACCAGGCGTCGCTCCCCAGCCAGGAGCAACGCAACCTGCTCGGCACCTTCGGGCTGCGAGGCGAGATCGCACACCAGGACGCAGGCACCCTCTCGGGTGGGGAGAAGACCAAGCTCGCCCTCGCGCAGCTCGTCGCCGGGCGACACAACACGCTGCTGCTCGACGAGCCGACGAACAACCTGGACCCTCCGTCGCGCGACGCGATCGGCGACGCGCTGAGCCGCTGGCCCGGCGCCATCGTGCTCGTCAGCCACGACGCCGACTTCGTCGCCCGTCTCGCCCCCGACCGTGTGCTGCTCATGCCCGAAGGCGACCTCGACTACTGGTCCGACGACCTGCTCGACCTCGTCGAGCTCGCGTGACCCGGGTGACAGTGCCGGCGCCTCAGTCGTAGACCGCCTCCACCGCGGCGTGTCCACCCTCCACCGCGACCAGGCACGCGACCTGCTCCTCGCGCTCGCACGTCACCACGACCTGCCACAGCACCCGGCGACGCCGCGTGATCCGATCCCACCAACGCAGGTCATGCGCCCACGGGCCGGCCCAGGCCACGACCGCGCCGGAGCCGCCGGGCAGCGCGTCGCTCCGTAGGTGAGCGGGTGCGGTGGGCGCCTCCCCTCGCCCCGAGACCCGCACCGGATCGCCACTCGCATCGAGCAGCTCTGCGGGAACGGGGACCTCGTACACCCGTGCCGGTGCCGGGCCCGGCCCCGCACCCGGCCACGGTGCCGCATCGGCCGCCACCGGCTCGTCGCGCGGCTCACCCCAGGGGACCCACCGGACGCGCTCGGCCGGCGCCCGCCCCCCGTCGATCACCGCGGTCACGACCGCGTCGTGGCCGAGCATCCCCTGCAGACGGGCCAGCACCCGCTCGGCCCGGTCGACCGCGGCCGCATCGCCGCCCCAGAGGCCGAGCTGGCGACCCGTCGCCGGCACCACCCGGTCGGGTGCGAGCCGGAGCAGCGTCAAGCCCGCGGTGACCGGATCGGCATCGCTCGCTCCGCCCTCACGGTCGCACTCGCTCGGCGACCGGGATAGCCAGCCGCCATCCGGGCCGCTCGTCGCTCTGCTCGTCAACCAGGCGTCGAGCTGCCATCGCACCCGGGTGGCGAGCGCGGCCGCGGTGAGCCCGCCTTCGTGACGCCAGCAGCGGCTGTGGCGTTCACCGTGCTCGGTCTCGGCCTCTACCACCACCTGGGAACAGCTGAGCCCGAGCGCGGCGAGCCGGTCGAGCAGGCGATCCGCGAGCTCCTTGGCCACGAAGGCGACCTCGTCGACGCGCGTCGCGGGCGGATCGAGCTCGCAGGTCTCCACGAGATCGGGAGGCGGAGGGGTGGGCGCCGCCGTGAGCTCGTCGAGGCCCGCCGCGACGCGATGCGCGCGGGCACCGTCGGTCCCGAACCGGGCAAGCACGGACGGAGCAGGGAGCGCGGCGAAGTCGCCGAGCGTCCGGAGGCCGAGCCGCACGAGCAGGCTCGTGAGCGCGTCCCCTGCGCTGTCCCCCATGAGGCCACGCAGGACCACGACCGGCCACGGCGCGAGGAACAACGGGGACTTCCCCGGCGCGACCACGTTTGACGCACCTGGCTTCGACGCACCTGGCCCCGATGCACCCGGCTCGGCCCGTCGGGTCGCGAGGCGCGCCGCGAACACGCCGTCGGCGATGCCGACTCTGACGTCGGACACGCCCAGTGCCGCGATCGTCTCCAGCACGCGCGCCGCGAGCGCGTCGTCGCCACCGAAGTAGCGCGACGGCCCACGGGTCGGGAACGTGAGCACACCGGGCCGTTCGAGCACCACCGCGGGCGTGATCGGCTCCGTCGCGCGCGCCACGGACTCGAACGCGCACGCCTCGGCCGCCGGGTCACGCTCGACGAGCACGAGCTCGGCACAGCGCGCCTCGGCCTCGCGACGACGAAGGCCGGTCGTCACACCGGCTGCTCGCGCTTGGGCCGACGCGGCGAACACCACCAGCCCACGGGGGCCACGCTCCACGATCGCGACCGGCATGTCGGCGAGCGAGGCATCCTCCTGGCGTGCGGTCGCCACCGCCCACGCCGGGCACCACAGGGCGAGCGTGCGCTCGGGACCCATGGCTCGTTCAACCGGTCCGCTCAACTGCCCGCTCAACCGGCCCGGGCGAGCCCACCCCGTCGGACTCGTGCCGCGGCACCTCGGCCTTCGACGCGCAGCTGCAGTGCGCGCGACGCGAGCAGGCCGGCGCCCGGCTCGAGCCCCGACCAGGGACCCCCTTCGGCCACCAGGTGCAGGGCGGCGTCACCCGGCCATCGCGCCGCGGCAGTCGGGAGCACGACCAGCACCGCACCGCGCTCGCGAGCCCGCGCGGCAAGTCGCCGGGCGTCGCCGACACGCGCGTGCCGGGGAAGCTCGGCCAGCACCAACCCCACGCCGTCGAGGAGCGCGGCCACCACCGTTGCCCAGCGCTCGATCGCATCCGACCCGAGTCGCACCACGGGGAACCGCTCGAGGGCGACCCCGGCCGCGGCCGCGGCTTCCGCACCGAGGGTGCCGGCGAGGTCGACCGCGCCCACCCACTCCCCCGCCTGCGTGGCTGCGGCGGCGAGCGCGAACGCCAACGAGGTTGCGCCGGCGCCGGGAGCACCGTCGACGCGCACCACCGTGCCCCGGGTCAGGGCAGCACCCGGCAGCAGCTCCCCCAGGGGGCCCGCCACCGGCAGGCTCCGCTCACGGGCCAGGGTGACGGGCCGAGTCCGGTTCGCGACGGCCGCCAGCCGGGCACGCGCCGCGTCGTCCCGGCGGGGAAGGTGTCGGGAGGGAGGTGCTGACGCCATGACCCTCCCGTTGTATCGAACATGTGTTCGCCCCGTCAAGCGGCCCGAGACTCCGGGACGTTCGGCCCTTCTCCCACGCCAACGCGCGCGGGAGGCTGACGAGCATCAGCACACACGCACCTCCTCGCGCCCGGTCCCGAGCCGGCTCACGGTGGCGCCGCACCGCGGCGGCCGATGCGTGCGCGCGGCTCGTGGAGCGCCACGCAGCCTGGGTGCTCGTCGGGGCTCTGGTCGTCACCGCGGCCCTCGCGCCCGGCCTCGGGAGACTGCACTTCTCGTCGAGCACCGACACGATCATCCCGTCGACCTCGCCCGTGTACCGCGACAACGTGAACTACCAGCGAGCGTTCGGCGGCGACCCCATGCTCGTGCTCTTCACCGGCGACGTGCGGCGCCTGTCCACGCCGCAGAACCGCCGCGAGCTGACCCGCCTCGAGCGTGCCCTCGTGCGCGACGGGCGATACCACGCCCTGATCAGCCCGCTCACCGTTCTCCGCAACGCCGCCGCCGAGCTCCCCATCGCCCCCCAGCTCCAGCTCGGCGCGCTCGCCCGCGACCAGGACGCCGCGGCCGCGAAGGCACGCGCCCGCGCCGCCGCGCGTGGCGCGACCGCGGCCGAACAGGACGCGGCGGACGCCGCGGCCCGCGCGCGCCTCGCGGCCGCCTTCACGCGGCGAACCGCCGCGGACGCGGCGCGTCTCGCGGCCGTCGGCGAGCAGTCCCTCGCGAACCCCGCCTTCGTCGACTTCCTCGCCTTCGACGAGCGTGGCCGCGTCCGGCCGAGCCTCGCCAACATCTTCCCCGACCGCCACCACGCGCTGTTCGTGGCGCGACTCGCGGGCAACCTCTCGATCGACCAGACGGCCGACGCCGCCCAGCGCGTCGCCGATCTCGCGAACGCTCGCCGATTCCAGAACGTCCGTGCCCTGACCACCGGGTCGGTGCTCCTGGTGAAGGAGATCAACGACGGCATCCAGGGAGACATGGGCCGCATGGGCGCACTCGCGCTGGCCCTCATGGCCGCTGTCCTCATCCTCGTCCTGCGATTTCGTCACCGACTCCTCGCGTTGCCGGTCACGCTCGTCGGCATTGCGTGGGCGTTCGGGATCCTCGGCTATCTGGGCGTCCCCCTCACGATGGTCACGATCTCGGGCCTCCCGATCCTCATCGGACTCGGCGTCGACTTCGCCGTGCAGGTGCACGCGCGCTACGAAGAGGAAGCCGCGGTCGGTGACCAACGGGCCGCCTCACTTGCCTGGGTGCTCGACACCATCGGTCGCGCGCTGAGCGTGGCGCTGGGCGCCGCGCTCGCGGGGTTCCTTGCACTGCGGATCTCGGAGGTGCCGATGGTCCGCGACTTCGGCGTGATGCTCGGCGTCGGCGCCATCACGCTCTTCACCGTCTCCCTGACCATCGTCCCTGCCGCACTCGTGGCATTGGAGCACCGCCCGTCATGCCGCCCGGCACGGCCGATCGTGGCGGCCGGCGCCGTCGAGCGTGCGGTGCGCGGCCTCACCGGCGCGCTCACCCACGCCACCGCTCTCTCGATCGTGGCTATCGTCATGCTCCTGACCGTCGGGGGTGCGTTCGCGCTCGACCGCACCAAGGTCGTCTCCGACCCCGAGCGTTTCGTGCCCCAGGATTCCCCGGTCCTGGCCGACCTCCGCCGCATCCGCACGGTCGCGCAGTCCTCGGGCGACCTGGGCCTCATGGTGGAGAGCGACAACGTGCTCCGTGCCGACGTGCTCGCCTGGATCGACCGGTTCGAGACCACCGAGCTGCGCCGTCACCCCGGCGAGCTGTTCCGCTCCAACAGCGTCGCGTCGGCGACCCGCGCTGCGACCGGTTCGACCCCGACGCCCGACGACGTGCGCGCGGTCTTCGCGGTCGCGCCGGGCGCGATCCGAAGGACGCTGCTGAGCACAGACGGACGCCGTGCAAACGTGATCTTCGCGATCGGCGATGTGCCGCTCGAGCGGCGCAAGGCCCTCACGAACGAGATGCTCGGCGATCTGCACGGCGCGCTCCGTCCGCCCGCTGGGCTGCGCGTGACACCGTCGGGGCTCGCCGTCGTCGGCATCGCAACGCTCGATGCCCTGAGCGCGAACCGCTGGGAGATGGCCATCGCCGCAGTGCTCTCGGTCCTCGTCTGGCTCCTCCTCGCCTTCCGCCGGCCGATCGCCGGGCTGCTCGCAATCGCTCCCGTGCTGGCCGCGCTCGGTGGGGCCTGGATCGCCATCTACCTGCTGGGCGTGCAGGTGAACTCGCTGAGTGCGCTCTCGAGCCCACTCGTCGTCGCCGTGTGCACCGAGTTCGGTGTGCTCGTCGTGACCCGCTACCGGGAGGAGCGCAGCAACGGCGCCACGCCTGACGCCGCGATGACGACCGCGGCGACGCGCATCGGTCGGGCGTTCGTTGCTTCGGGGCTCGCGACCGCCGGCGGGTTCGGGGTGCTGGCCCTCTCGGGCTTCCCGCTGCTCTCGAGCTTCGGTGTGGTCATCGCGCTCAACGTCCTCGTGGCGGTCGTCGCCTCTCTGATGATCCTGCCTCCCCTACTGCTGCGCTTCGACCCCGTCCCACGCTCGTGGCGGGCCAACCATGGAGGTGTGAGATGACGGTGATCGTGGTCGGCATCGACGGCTCGCAGGCGTCCCGCGACGCGTTGCGCTGGGCCCACGAGGAGGCCAGGTTGCGCAACGCCGCACTGCGTGTGGTGCACGTCTGGGTCTATCCCTACCTCGGGCCCCGGACCGGAGTGAGCGAGCCGCGTGAGCTCATGGAAGGCGACGCGACGAAGCTGCTCGTCGGCGAGCTCGAGCGGTTCCGCGCCGAGGTTCCCGACGGCGGAGTGCCGGTCGAGACCCGGCTGCTCGAGGGCAGCGCGGCCGACGGGCTGGTCGCGGAGTCGCGTGACGCCGACCTCGTCGTGGTCGGGACCCGGGGGCGGGGCGGGTTCTCCTCACTGCTGCTCGGCTCCGTGAGCGCCGAGGTCGCCCACCACGCGCGCTGCCCCGTCGTGCTCGTCCGCTGAGCCACCGCTCTGTCGGGAACGTCTACGCGGATGGCTCGGGGCGGGGCAGCGGCTCGACGCCGATCGCGCGCAGCGAGTCATCGGACCATCCCGCGTCGTCGCCGTAGAAGCCGAAGAGGTTGTGGATCGCTTCCTCGACCTTGGCCTCGAGCTCGGACCAACGGTCCTCGGGCGCGTCGACGATCACGTCACTCGAGTACACGGTGACGCCGGTGGCCCCGAGATCGAAGAGGCGCCGCGCCAGCACGTCGGGTGGCCGGTTGCCGGTGGTGTCGCCGACCGAGCCGTACGACTCGATGGCCATACCGGTGATCGACCGGTTGCAGGAGAAGAAGCGGACCGTGGGCGATGCGCCGGGGCGCGCGGTGACCGTGATGTCCTGACCCATGATCGACGAGCCTATTCGTTCAGTCCTCAGTCCTCAGTCCTCAGTCCTCAGTCCTCAGTCCTCGCGACCGAGCATCGCGAGGAGCGTCGCCTGGCGGTCGGCCCCCGCGGGCACCGGGATCTCGGCGAACATGCCACTGCCGACGAGCATCTCCTGCTGCGGCTCGATGACCTCGAAGCACGCCTCGACCAGATCCTCGGGGAGGTTCGTGTCCTGACCCGTCGGCTTCGCGACGTCCCACCCGTGGATGAGCACGTCCATGAAGCGGTGTCCGCAGTACACCGACCCGGGCACCGGCCCGTACGACACGGCGACCGGGGTGTCCATCGCACCCGGTGCCCGGAACGCAGCCGCGGCTCCCGCGGCGGACGCGTCGTACACCGCGGTCGGGTCGCTGCCGAGCAGGTCTCCGTCGAGGGCGTCGCCGACCTCCTCGATCGTCTTTCCTCCGACCAGCTCGGGCACCCAGAGGTTGCCGCCCACGATGTGGTTGACCAACGTGTGGATGTCCCAGCCCTCGCAGGTCGAGTCGAGCGCCCACTGGTCGTCGCCGACGCCGGCGACGTACCTGCGGGTGTGCTCGAGGGCCCGGGAATGCACCTCGGGAAGGTCGACGGCCATTCAGCTCTCCTCCTGCTCTCGTGGCTCAGGCTGCTCACGGTGACTCAGGCCACTCGCCCCGCCACCCCATGAGGCTACGTGGCGCGTCAGGCAAAGAGGCGACCGGGCGGTGGCGGGAGGCCCCGCCAGCAAAGCCCCTCCATGAACACCCACGAACGCCGGTGGATCGCACTCGGCCCGTACCCCGCCAACGCGACCTTGTGCCGAGGTGCGGGATACCCGACGTTCGACTCGAAGTCGTACGGCGGGTACTGGTGGGCCTCCGCCGCCATCATCTCGTCGCGAGTCACCTTGGCGACGCACGAGGCCGCGGCGACCGCGAGGACCGATGTGTCGCCCTTCACCACCGTGGTGACACGCCCACCCAGCCCCAGGTAGTCGTGGTTGCCGTCGAGGATCACGCGGTCGGGTTCGTAGCCCTGGGCCGAGAGCTCGCCGAGCGCCCGGAAGGCGGCAGTCCGCAGTGCCGCGGTCATGCCGAGTGCGTCGCACTCCTCGTGCGAGGCGTGACCGACGCCGATCGCCACGGCCCACTCCCGCACGTCGGCCACGACGCCGGGGCGGTTCTGGCGCGAGATCTGCTTCGAGTCGCGCACCCCGCGGAGGTGCTCGGGTGCCGGCACCACGGCAGCCACCGTCACCGGGCCGGCCCACGCGCCGCGACCCACCTCGTCGATCCCGACGACGACACGCTCGCCTGCCTTCCAGCACTGTCGCTCGAGCCGGAGTGTCGGGGTCGTCACCCCGGCGACGGTATCCGCTCCGGCGCCGACCGATGGGGACGGCCACTGCGGACGGGCGATGGGGACAGCCACGCCTGGAGCGGTCAGGGTGCGTTCAGCGCTCCCAGGACCGCGGGCCCGACGTGATGACGGCGCGTGCCCACGGCTCGAAGAGCGCGAACAGGTCATCCGCGTTCGCCCCGAGTGCCTCGGCGAGCGCGCGCTCCTGACGGTCGGTCGCACGCTCGATCTCGACCGGGTCGAAGCCCGCGGTCACCCACGCGTTGCGGTGCGAGTCGCCGCGCCGCTCCCGAACGAGGTCGCACGCGCGCCAGAGATCTCCGAGTGGCGCGCCAGGGAAGCCGATCTCCCGCAGCCCGGCGTACACCGGATGCCCTTCGGCCGGGGTCGCGATCGCGGCCGGCATGAGCAGCTCGAGCGCGCGGTCGATGCCGTCCGGCTCGGCGCCGAGCACGTCGGCGAGATACCCGGTGGCGGCAGTGAGGCGGGCATCAAGGAGATCGTCGGGTGTCGTGACCGCCCACGCGGCGTCGAGCGCGCCCGCGACGCGCGCGGGGTTGATCGGTGCGAACAGCGCGGCGACCGCTTCGCCCCGCACCGCACCCAGGCACGCGGCCCGGCTCGCAAGGCCGGCGGCGGCCGGCGCGAGGTCGATCGCGGGATAGCCCGTGCCGGCCTCGGGCATGAACCACGCCGCGGCGAGGATCCCGTCGGCCCGGGCGCGCAGGCGGCGGGTGATCTCGGCGAGTCGCGCGTCGTCAATCAGGTCGTGTCCCCCATCAGGTCAGCTCCCGTCGAGCTCGGGAGGAGCGCGGCATGGACGTCGGCGAGGGTCTCGAAGGCAACGAAGGGCACCCCATTCCTCGCGCACCAGGCCGCGAGCCCCGCCTTCGCGAACACGACGTCGGCGAGCAGGGCAGCCTTGCGGTCACTCGTGCCGTCGCCGATGAGCACCGCGGAACGACCGCGGTGACGCGCATCCTTGATCGGCGCCTGCTTGCACGTGCCGCACGACGAGCACGCGCAGCACCGGTCCTCGTTCGGGAACTCGAGGCGACCGCTGGTCCAGTCGACGGCGTTCGTGATCACCGGTATGCCGAGATCGCCCGCGACCTCGTCGGCGGGGAACCCGAACCCGTCCGACACCACGACCACCTCTGCGCCCGCGGCGCGGAGTGCATCGACGAGTGGGCGGGTCGCGGGGTCGGTAGGCACCTCCCGCACGATCGAGCGCAGCTGGGCCTCATCCGCCTTCGCGTCGGCAGGGAGAAGGTCCCACTCGTCGAGGAGGCACTCGCGACTTCCGATCTCACCCCGTCGGTATGCGTCGCCGATCGCTTCCCACTCGGGAGGACCGAGCCGCTCCATGAGGTGTACACCGGTGTCCACATCGCTGATCGTCCCGTCGAAGTCGAGGAACACCGAGGTGCGGGCGAAGTCGAGCACCCGCCGATGGTAGGGGCCGGCGGCTCCGCCAGACGCGGAGGGGCCGGCCGGGCACCGTGCCCGGCCGGCCTCTCTCACTGCCCTCGGAGTACGGGGAAGTGTCGGTACGCCTTCGCCTACTGCCCGCCCACTATCGGCCGAGCGTCGGGTCGGGTGACTCACCCCCGGTCGCGAGGACCTTGTCCTGACTGGGGTCGAGACCCACCACGTCGATCTCGCGGACCTGGATGTTGTCGTACGCCAGCACACCCATCTCCGGTCGGTCGAGCCCGGCCATCTCGTCGGCCTCAGAGGAGCGGATCCCGCCCTTCGTGAGCTTGTTCTGGAGCTTGAAGAACCCGTAGGAGAGGCCGCCCATCACGAAGATGATCACGAGACCACCGATCGCCTGCGAGCCGAGCTGCTTCAGCCCGAGGTCGAAGTCGTACAGGATCCCCGTGATACCGCTGGCCTTCGCCGCGCTCCCACTCGTGGTCAGGTTCCACCCGGCGCCGTAGCGGCCGTCCGAGAAGATCCCGACGCAGAGCACGCCGAAGATCCCGCCCACTCCGTGCACCGAGATCGCACCCACCGGGTCGTCGATGCCCTTGCGCTCCCAGAACATGCAGGACTCGACCACGATGACCGCCGCGATCGAGCCGATCACCGCGGCAGCCCATGGCTGCACGAAGGCACAGGGGGCCGTGATGGCCACCAGGCCGGCGAGCATGCCGTTCGCCATCATGCCGGGGTCGGGCTTGCCCATGCGCTTCATCACGTAGAACATCGCGATGACCGCACCGAACGCCGCGGCGATCGCGGTGTTGACCGCGACCACGGCGAACCGCACGTCGGTCGCCGCGAAGGTCGAAGCGGCGTTGAAGCCGAACCACCCGAACAGAAGGATGAACGTGCCGAGCATCGCCATCGGGATGTTGTGGCCCGCGAGCGAGCGCGGCTTCTTGTCTGCGCCGTACTTCCCCAGCCGGGGCCCGAGCACGATCGCTCCGGTGAGCGCCGCGATGCCGCCCATGGCGTGCACGACGCCGGAACCGGCGAAATCGACGTAGCCGAAGCCGAGGCCGACGTTGTTGCCGAGCTGGCTCAGCCAGCCGCCGCCCCACGTCCAGCCACCGAAGATCGGGTAGTAGACGGCACCGCAGAACAGGCCCCATCCGACGAACGACTTCCACTTCCACCGCTCCGCCATCGACCCCGTCGGGATCGTGGCCGTGGTGTCCATGAACGCGACCATGTACAGGAAGAACGCGGCGACCGGCGCGCTGTACGCGGCACCGGTGAGGCCGAAGCCGGTGCGGCCCCACAGGAACGTCCAGTCACCGAAGCCGATCAGCCGGTCGGGGCTCAACGCCTTGTCGAGACCGAAGTACCCCACGTAGCTGAAGTTCGAGAACATGATCGGGAACCCGACCAGGAAGAACGCCACGAACCCGAGGCCGAAGACCGCGAAGTTCGTGCTCACCACATGGGCTGCGTGCTTGGCACGACAGAACCCGGTCTCGACGAGCGCGAAGCCCGCCTGCATGAAGATGACGAGCACCGCGCCGATCACGACCCACAGGAGGTTGACGGCAATCCCCGGGTCGGTCGACGTCGCGCTCGCCTTTCCGGTAATCGTCGTCGACGGGTCACCCGCGGCGAACGCGGTGCCCGCCAGCGCGAGCATCGCCACGGCCGTGAGGACCGTCACGATCCCCACCCTTCGCGACCATCTGTGCCTGGTCAGTCTCACTCCACCCTCCCGAGGTCCCGGCGTGTGCCGGAGAACGGATGCGCGCGGGCGCCGTTGCCCTGTCGCGAGCTAGCAGGGCGGACGATAAGGACGGGTCGTTACGCCGGTCGTTCACGCTCGTGAACGGCACGCGACACAACCCTGACGGGAATCTTTCCCCGGGGCGTGCGCCGGGCCGGGAGACAGTCCGGGCGCCGGAGTGGCCGCCGTAGGCTGCGCGCCATGACCGGCACCCCGGCACCCGCTCAGCCCCAGCCGATCACCGTTGCCATCGTCCCCCACACCCACTGGGACCGGGAGTGGTACCTCCCGTTCCAGACCTTCCGGGTCCGGCTCGTGCGGCTCCTCGACCAGCTCCTCGACCTTCTCGAACGCGACAAGACCTATGCCCGCTTCCTCCTCGACGGCCAGACCGCCGTCGTCGACGACTACCTCGAGATCCGCCCCGAGGCCGCCGAGCGCATCTCCCGGCTCACGGCGAGCGGCCGGCTCCAGGTGGGTCCGTGGATGGTGCTGATGGACGAGTTCATGGTCTCGGGCGAGACCATGGTGCGAGACCTCCAGCTGGGCGTCGCCCGGGCCCAGGAGCTGGGTGGCCTGATGGAGGTGGGCTATCTCCCCGACATGTTCGGCCACGTCGCCCAGATGCCCCAACTGCTCCGGCTCGCCGGCTTCTCCGACGCGGTGCTGTGGCGCGGCGTCCCGGCCGCGATCGAGCAGACCGCGTTCTGGTGGGAGGCGCCCGACGGGTCCCAGGTACGGACCGAGTACCTGTACGGCTCCTACTCCAACGGACGCGACCTGCCCGCCGACGCAGCGGGTCTGGTGGCGCGCGCCCATGGCTACGAGCACGAGCTCGGCACTGCCCGCGTGCCCGGAGGCGGGATGCTCCTCATGAACGGGAGCGACCACCTCCTCCCCCAGCCGTGGCTCGGCGAGGTCGTCGCCGCCGCCAACGAAGCGCAAAATCGGTACGAGTTCGTGGTCTCGTCGCTCCCCGACTACCTCACAGCCCAACCCATCGACGACCTGGCGGTGTGGCGTGGCGAGCTCCGCTCTGGAGCGCGCTCCAACGTGCTGATGGGCGTCGCGTCGAACCGTGTCGATGTCCACCGCGCCTGCGCCGCGGCCGAGCGCGCGCTCGAACGACGTGCGGAGCCGCTCAGCGCGCTCCTCCTCGATCCCGCGCAGTATCCCGACGCGCTGCTCGGCGTCGCGTGGCGTCACCTAGTGCTGAACAGCGCACATGACTCCTCGTGTGCCTGCAGCGCCGACGAGGTCGTCGATGCGGTCGTGGTGCGCTACCAGGAGGCGCGCCACATCGGCGATGCCCTCACGAAGGATGCGGTGCGCGAGCACGCAAGAGGGATCGACGCGCCCGCGGGGTCGACGCTCGTGGCGAACTCGACGAGCGCAACGCGCAGCGGCCTCGTCCACGCCTTCGTGCCCGGTCACGGGCCCGTGCACCTCACCGCGATCGACGGGACAGCCTGCCCGACCCAGGTCGTCCGCAACGTCGGTGGCGAGGGCTTCTCGACGATCGTGGTCGGGGAGAAGGTCCGCTGGGTCCTCGAGATGATCCGCGGGCCGGAGTTCGCCGGCATCCGCATCGCCCGGGTCACGCGCCGTGAGCTCGCACCGAACGAGTGGGAACTCACGTTCCATGCCGCTCGAGTCGGTGAGGCACCGATCGAGCTCGAGCCGCTCCGCGACGAGCTGCTCGCACTCGGCGAGTCTGGCGCGACCGTCCACTTCCACCAGACGCTCCCCCCGACGCGCGAGGTCGTCTTCCAGACCGACCCGGTGCCCGGCTTCGGGTGGCGCACCTACACCCTCGTCGACGGCGAGGGTCCCCCGACCGACGTGCGGGCCGACGACCGCTCGCTCGCCAACGAGCACCTCCGGGTCGACGTCGACCCCGACGACGGCACACTCACGCTCACCACGGTCGACGGCGTCGTCGTCACGGGCGCCAACGCGCTCCTCGACGGGGGCGATGGAGGCGACACCTACAACTACTCCCCCCCCACCGAGGATGTCGTCGTCGAAGACCCCGAGTTCGTGCGCGTCGACGTGCTCGAGTCGGGACCGGTCCGGGCACGTCTGCTGGTCACGACCCTCTACGCAATTCCGACACACGCGGTCGGCGACGCGCGCCTCTGCACGCGCCGTAGCGAGGAGAACACCCGCTTCGAGGTGGAGACGACGCTCGAGCTCCGGGCCGGCGAGCGATTCCTGCGCGTCCACGTCGAGTTGGAGAACCGGTGCCGCGACCACCGTTTGCGCGCCCACTTCCCCCTGCCGGCTCCGGTCGACGGCTCGAACGCGGAATGCGCGTTCGCGGTGGTGCACCGCGGCCTCACCGCCGAGGGCGGACCAAACGAATTCGGACTCCCGACCTTCGTCTCACGGCGCTTCGTCGATTGCTCCGACGGCACCCTCGGACTCGCCCTGCTCCACGACGGACTCCTCGAGTACGAGGTTCTCACCGACGACGACCGCGCGAACGGCGTTGAGCTCGCGCTCACGCTGCTCCGCGCGACCGGGTACCTCTCGCGCAGCAAGATTTCGTTGCGGCCCAACCCGGCCGGTCCCCTCGACCCGCTGGAGGGACCCCAGCTCCAGGGCCACCATGTCGTCGAGTACGCGCTCCTCCCCCACAAGGGCACCTGGCGCGACGCCTCGCTCTACGAAGCCGCCGACGCCCTCCTCGTCCCCCTCGAGCGCGCTCGCGTGCCAGGCGGCGGCACGACACCTCCCGCCGGGCAGGCGCTGCACGTCGAGGGAGCCCAGGTGTCCGCCGTCCGGCGCGAGCACGGCGCGCTGATCGTGCGCGTGCTGAACGCGTCGCCGGAGTCGGCGGTTGCCCGCGTCACGCTCGACGGAGGCCAGGCAGCAGGTGACGTCATCGACCTGCGTGGTCGGGTCACCGACTCCTTCAACGGCTCGCTGGAGCTCCTCCCCTGGGAGATCGCCACGTTGCGGCTCACCGAGATCTAGGGCGTCGCCAGGAGTGCGTCGCCTGCGGGCTCATCGCTCGACCAGTCGGGATCCAGTCCGGGTGCAGTCAAGCGCACACCCGGCGGAGCGTCCCACAGGAGCGCCGGACGCTCACCGTGCCAGCGCACCGCGTAGGACACCGGACCACGACGTGTCGGCGCGTCGTGCACCTCGATCCCCTGGCCGAGCCATCCGGGCGGGAGCTCGGCAAGGAGGCTCACCGTGCCCTCGGCGCCGTCGAATGCGAGCAACCCTCGCAGGCCGAGCAGGAGAAGAGCGGGGTCGCCGACATCGAGCAGCGTGGCCACCTCACGCCAGCGCGCCGGACGCTGCGGGCGGGCGCCGGCGCGGCGGCGATCACGACCAGACAGCTTCGGCCACGCGTCCGCGGCTTGGGCGTCGAAGCCCCAGTCCTCGAGTGCACTCACGACGTTCCCGCTCGGACGCCCGAGACCGGCGGCCAGCAACACGTGTGCCCGTGCGGCGCGGACCGCGGCGGCGAGCCGCTCATCCGGCAGCTCGACCCGCATGCCTCGGTCCAGCTGCGCGGCCCAACCGCGCGCAATGGCGTCGGGCGCCGGCAGACGATCGAGGTCTTCTCGCTGGGCGGCCGGGTCGCCGAGCGCGAGCGCGACGCGCAAGCGGGCTCGATGCGGCACAGGGAACAGGAACGCCGCCTCGATCCGGCCACCTCGGTCGGTCGTTGGTGGGAACGAACCCTCGCGTGCGGCGCCGCTGCACACCTCGACGTCGGTCGAGTGACCCTTGGCCACCGACCAGCGCGACGGTGCACGCGGCATCACGAGTGCCGGACGCCGGTCGACGTGCACGACCGATCCATCGAGTCCGACGGCGCGCGCCTCGCGCGCCACGAGGGCGACGGCGAACGGTGCGGGTGAATCGTTCTCGAACTCGACGACGATCGTGCCGTCGGGCACACCCGGCGCAGTCGCCCCGTACGCGTACTGCACTGCGTCACCACCCGGGACTCGCATCGCGGTGCGCACGACCGGCGCGTCACCGACCAGGGTCTGTCTGAGGGTCGACTCATGCTCGGGGACGTACCACCGGTCATCGCCACCGATCCACCAGTTGATCGACCAACCGAGGAGATCTGATGCGATCCCCCCGTGCGGGTCGACCCGGGCTCGCCCGCGGCCACCCAAGGTGCCGATGAGCGTCAACGGATGCCGTGCAGCTCGGCCTTGGCCTCGCGCAGCATGAGGGTTGGCACGAGGTCGGCGGGTGTGGCGTCGTCGTAGAGGACGGCCCCCACCATCGCGGCGATCGGCATCTCGAGCCCACGTTGGGCCGCGAGCTCGAGGACGGCGCGGGTGCTCTTGACCCCTTCGGCGACCATCTTCATCTCGGTCACGATCTCGTCGAGGTGCCGACCCCGACCCAGCTCGACCCCGACGTGACGGTTTCGGCTCTTCTCGCTCGTGCAGGTCGCGACCAGATCGCCCATGCCGGCGAGGCCGGAGAAGGTGAGGGAGTCGCCGCCGAGTGTGACCCCGAGGCGCGCCAGCTCGGCGAGCCCGCGCGTCATCAGCGCGGCCTTCGTGTTGTCGCCGTATCCGAGCCCGGCAGCGATGCCGGTGGCGATCGCGATCACGTTCTTGAGCGCGCCTGCGATCTCGCACCCGACGACGTCGGGGTTGGTGTAGACGCGAAACGTCCGGCCCATGAAGAGCTGCTGCAACGACACCGCAGTGTCGGCGTCGGGGATCGCGATCACCGACGCGGTCGGCTGTCCCTCGGCAACCTCGCTGGCGAGGTTCGGCCCGGTGAGGACCCCGATCCGGTCGGGCTGATGCGATGCGAGCACGTCGGCGACCACTTCGGTCATGCGCAGGTTGGTTCCCTGCTCCACCCCCTTCGAGAGGCTCACGACAGGGACGGTCTCACCGATCACGTCGGCGGCGTCGGTGAGAACGGCGCGAAATCCGTGCGAGGGCACACCGATGACCACGACGTCAGCGTCAGCACACACGGCGTCGAGATCCGCGGCCGCGCGCAGGCTCGGGGGGAGCGGAATCCCGGGGAGGTAGCGGGCGTTCTCGTGGTTGGCGTCGATGCTGGCCGCGAGCTCGGGATCACGGGCCCACAGCCACACGTCGGCGTGCTCGGCCACGATCGCGGCCACCGCGGTGCCCCATGACCCGGCCCCGACGACCGCGACCTTGCGCGTCGTCATCGCGTCGCGGGCCTGAGCTGCGCGGTCTCGGGCGTGCGTGCCCACCAGTCGTCATCACCGGGCTCGGGGCGCTGCGGGTAGATCTCGCGCGCCCGACCGACACACTTGGAGATGGCGGTCATGATGCGGTCGGTCGCGTCGTGCACGTCGTCACCGGCATGGACGCGCACGGGATCACCGACCACGACGGTCTCGGCGATCCCCCACCGCCACTCGGGGCGCCGGCCCTTGAACAGGATGCGATGGAGGCCCCACAACCCGACCGGGATGACCGGGACGCCGCTCAACGCCGCGAGGCGCGCCGTCCCCGTCTTTCCGGCCATGGGCTCGAGGTCGAGGGAGATAGTCCCTTCGGGGAACACCGTCACACACTCCCCCGAACGCAGCGCCTCGACCGCAGGTGCGAGGGAGGCGGCCGCGTCGGCAGTGTCCCGCTGCACGGGGATCTGCTGGATCTGACGCAGCGCCCACCCGAGGCCCGTCTTCTCGAACAGCTCGGCCTTGGCGAGGAACCGCACTCGACGATGACGCTCGTTGGCCAGGTACGCCAGGGCGAGCGGATCGAGGTAGGAGACGTGGTTGCTCGCGACGATGGCCGGCCCGTAGACGGGGACGCGGTGAGCCCCGTCGATGGTCCAATGGACGCC
>JALHSW010000462.1 GCA_022865365.1 Acidimicrobiia bacterium
CGAAGACGTCGGTCCCCAAGAACGGGGCGGTGTCGTACCCGAGCAGCGCATGCGCCGACGGCGAAGCCCACACCAGGAGCCCATCGGCATCGACCACGAGGAGCGTGTCGGGCGCGAACTGCGCCGCGTAGGTGGCCCACTGCTCGAGGGAATCGTCCACTGGCCCCATGTTCATGATTCGACGGTGATGCCGCTCTGCCCCAGCGTAGGTGCGGTACGGGCAGCCGTCGTCATGTCATCGCCTCCTCATGATTGAAGGCCAGGCTCGTGACTCACGGCGCGAGCGCGCCGAGGGCCGTGATGAGCACGACCGTGAGCCCGGCGACGACCTGTTGTGCACCGAGAAGCCCGGCGACGGGCGGCGGACGGCGGGCGGCCCAGACCTGGAGCAGGCCCAGGACGCCGATGGCCACGAGCCCGGCGAACAGGCGCGCGTCGAGCGCAACCGCGCCGACGGCGACGACGACCGCCACGCCCTGCGCCGCGTCACTTGTGAGCCGCCGATACGGCTGATGCTTGTATCGGCACAGCTGGAGTCGCACGAACGGGATCGAGGCAACCGCGCGTGCTGCGACGATGCACCAGAGCGCTGCCGCGAACGCAGGCTCGCCGCCATCGGCGAGCACGATGGCGGCCGCTACTCCACCGATGCCGATGGTGCCGGCCAGCTCGGGAAGCAGACGGCGACTGCGACTTCGCACGTCGAACCAGAGCTCGACCGCGACGAGCGGGAGAGCGACGACGATCGGGATCCAGAAGGCACCGTGAGCGGTGACGGCCGCGACCGCGACGAGCCCCGCGAGCACGCCGAGCTCGATTGCCGCGACCTTCTCGGCCAGCACGGTCCGCGGGAGTCGGCGGTGCCGCCGGCGGTCCACGAGCGCGTATTTCACCGGCGTGCGGGCCACGAAGGCCACCAACGCCGCCGCGCCCAGCGCGACTCCCGACCAGCTCGGCGCCACCAGCAACCCGAGCAGCGCCGGCTCGAGCGTGAGACCCCACCCGCCGTGCTCGGTCGGGACCGCGACGGCGACGAGCGTCGACCGCCCGTTCGCGACGGGAGGGCCAGTCTCGGGAGTCATCGACGGGTCCATATGTCCCCCCGTCATATCCGACGGCTGGGTCGCACCGGGAGGGCCAAAGGTCCTCTTTCGTTCGGAGGTGTGATCCGCGCGGGGCACCCGCGGCGAACCATAGAGTGACGAGAGCCGACTGGCATGGACGAAAGGACTGTCATGGCAGTCGCAGTGGTGTTCGAATTCCCGAAGGACGGCAAGGGCGAGCCGAAGCTCTGCCCGGTGCACAACATCTTTCGATGATGTGACGCCTTCCCAGGCCGACGCGGTTCGGTCGGTCGGTGGTCCACGCGCACGAGCGCGTACCCCGCTCCGCCACCACGCCTGACCGCATCCCCTACGCTCCGCTTCGAGGGGCGACGTTCGAGCCCTAGGGTTGGCGGTGGTGATTCGGGGTCGAATCGTCATGGGGTTGCTGTTCTTCCCGCGGGGAGGATCGGCGTACGTCGTGCGCTACCTGAGCCCGGCGCTGGCCCGGGCGGGTTGGTCGGTCTCGCTCGCGGCCGGATCGATCGGCGTGCCAGGGGAGGAGACCCACGCCCCGACGTTCTTCGACGGTCTCGACGTCCACGTCCTCGACTCCACCGACGCGGTCCGCGTTTTCGAGGCGGGTGGCGACGCGATCGCGGCGCCGAAGCCGATGCACCCCTCGTATGAAGACCGAGCCGGCGTCCCCGACGTGGTGTTCGCTTCGGTGCCGCCCGAGCTGGCCGAGCATCTGTCCGCGGCGTGGGACGCTCCGCTGCGCGCCGCGGGCGCCGATCACGCCGATGTGCTCCATCTGCATCACCTCAC
>JALHSW010000463.1 GCA_022865365.1 Acidimicrobiia bacterium
GCCGTCGCGTGTAGCGATCGGCACTGCAGACCACTGATCCAGGAAGGTCGGGAACCGTCGCTTCGACCTACCACGAGCGGGTGCTCGCATCCTCTCTATTGCAGAGCTCCCGTCTATTGCAGAGCTCCCGGCCAGTTCCGCAATCCCGGCTGGTCGAGCAGCACCGCCACGACGAGGCCGATCCAGGTTCCATGGCGACCACTTGGCCCACTTCGCGCGAGATGGGCCGAAGGGCCATAGCGATTCTCTCGTGACAACGAGGGTGCGGGCGGCGCCCAGGATGGTCGCGGCGGGGTCGGGGTCGGGGTCGGCGCCGGTGGGGCGTCGGCCGGAGGCTGAACGCAACCGAACCCGCGAGAGCCGCGTCCGCGCGTCACGCCGACGCCAAGTTGAGGAAGCTTGTGGATCAAGACGTCCTCGACCGTGAGAACGTGGTCAACGGCGCGCCCGACCGCGATCCGTTGGTGCTCGGTCGTCGCAGCGTGCGGGTCTCGCGCTCGACCCTACCGGCCCACCGCCGCTCGGGAAGCCCCATACGGCGGCAGGACCGGGTGGCCCGCGCGGGTGCTTCGGCCCTACCGCGTCCATGCGCGTCGTGTTCGCATCCGTGTATCGTGGCTGCCGGGCGGCGGCAACGTCGCGCGCGCGAGTTCGACGCTTCTGCAATCCGTGCCGACCCCGCGCGATCATGCCTTGTGCAACCTGGATCTTGGAGGACGCCATGCCGGAGTTTCCACCCGTCACTCACGTTGCTCTGACCGTCACCGACTTGGACCGAAGCGTCCCGTGGTACGAACAGCTCTTCGGCGCCAAGCCGGTCCTCGATGAGGACACTGGACCCTTCCGGCACGTCGTGTGGTCGGTAGGACAGACCCTGGTAGGTCTCCATCAGTTCCCCGACGGCCAGACAGACCCGTTCGATGAGCGGCGCGTCGGACTCGACCATGTCGCGTTCGCGTCCGCAGACCGAGCCGACCTGCAGCAATGGGAGTCGAGGCTGAACGAACTCGGCGTCGCGCACGGCGCCATCGTCGACGCCCCCTACGGCTCCGGCCTCTCATTTCGCGATCCCGACAACATCGCGCTCGAGTTCTTCGCTCCGCCGAGTTCGTAGTCCTCGATCTCGGAATCAGAAGGCCCGTTCGGGTTCCTCCGCCGTCGTGTCGCAGGAGAAGGCAGAGCGTGCGGGAAGTTTCGGCGCGGTCGCCTCGCAGTATGAGAGGTATCGGCCCGGACCCCCGGTTGCGGCGGTGGACTGGCTCCTTCCGACGCGTGTTGGCATGGTCATTGACCTCGGAGCCGGGACCGGCGCGTTGACCAGGCTCCTGGTCGACCGGGCCGAAGAGGTCGTCGCGGTCGAGCCCGACGGCCGCATGCGGTCAGTTCTCACCGCGGAGGCCCCAGGCGTCCGCGCCGTGATGGGCCGGGGCGAGTCGATGCCCGTCCCCGACTGTTGTGCCGACGCGGTGCTGGCCTCCTCGTCGTGGCATTGGATGGATCCGATCCCGACGCTCAACGAGGTGGGCCGCGTCCTGCTGCCTGGCGGGACACTCGGCGCCGTGTGGTCCGGCCCCGACTTCGAGGGCCCGTTCCTCGTCCAGGCCCGGGCCCTGCTCGCCGAACAGTGGCAGGGTGGTGCTGAGGTCGTGGTTGTGGGTGAGGGGGAGGGTGACCCGCATGGCGGTGAGTTCGCGAGCCTCATCATGGGCGACGCGCTTCGCCCGACGTTCAGCCTCGAGATCCCTCCCGGAGTCCCGTTCGATCAGCCTGAACACGAGGTGTTCACGTGGGATGTCGCACTCAACGCTGACGAGCTGATCGGTCTGCTGGGCACGCTCAGCTCGATCATCACCATGGCGCCGGACAGGCGCGAACGCGTGATCGCTGAAGCCCGTCGACTGCTGCGGGAGTTGCTGGGTGTCGAGGGCGAGGTGACCGTGGATGTGGCGTTCCGCGCGGATGCCTGGCGATCCCGCCGGAACTGATCCAACAACCGGGGACCGGTCACACAAGGCGATCGCGCTCGTTGCGGCAACTTCCCGGCCACCTGAACCCTCGCTCCAAGGCATCGAGGAAGTGGGATCTTGCGGTGGCCGCCTCTCAGGTCGGACTCACTCCGATACTCCCGCTTCCCGTGTCGGACGTCGCCACGAGCGTCACCGCGATCCCGCCGTCGGCACGAAGCAGCTCGAGTTGGTGCCCGGACACCTGGAAGGTGGCGGCGAGCTCGAGGGCGGCGAATTGGGGGAAGTCATGAAGAAGCCTGCGCGTTCCGCAGCCGTCTTGTTGTACGCGTCGCCGGAGATGCGGAGCGCCACCACGGGGTCGGGGCGGATCAGTCACCCGCCGAGAGGTCGACCCAATAGGCGTCGTACACGAGTTCGGCACCGCGGTGCCGATGGACGAGCAGCCGCCGGATGAGCTCGACGCCCGTCTCCCGTACCCCGTCGACGTCGGCGTCGCTGGTGACCGCATCCAGGCTCGCGGCAAGCGCCGCCGCGGCGTCACGGAGTGGGTCATGCTCGGCCTGCAGGCGATCCATCGCGTGGATGAGGCGGGGAGCGTGCTCCCGGATCTCCGCGAAGAATCCGCCTTCGCCCTCCGTGCCCGAGACATGCGCTTCGAGGACACGGCGCAGTTGCTCGACCGGCTCGCGCAGCGAGGCGGCCCAGTCGGATGGGCGGTCACCGGCCGGCGCGGCGAGTGCTTGCTCGAGCGCGAGGAGCGCCTCGTAGAAGTCGTCGCGACGGATCTGGATCGCGTCGAGCACTTCTCGGTTGCGCCTCTGTACGTCGCTCATAGAGGAGATTCCAGCCGATCCGGCGCCCATGCGAAAGGGCCGAACGACCCGTTGACGCGAAGATCTCCAGCGGGAGGACCGGTGCCCGCGGGTCCTTCGGCCCTATCCCGTCGGCCGCGCACCGGGCAGAGTGGGTGCAGAGACGGCGCGCTTGGCCAGCGAGTTGCCGCAGGCGCGGCTGTGGAAGGAGAGCCTGATGAAGATCGTCGTTGTGTACGAGTCGATGTACGGGAACACCCACCTGATCGCCGACGCGATCGGCAAGGGCCTCCAGGAGGCCGGCGACGTGGTGGTCATGCCGGTCGATGGAGCCGATGCGGCCGTGCTCGAGGGCGCCGACCTCGTCGTTGTGGGCGGGCCGACGCACGCCCACGGGATGACCCGTGAGAGCACCCGGAAGTCCGCAGTCGAGGCCGCGGAGAAGCCGGACAGCGACCTGGTGCTGGATCCGGACGCAGAGGGCGAGGGGTTGCGGGACTGGTTCGACGACCTCGGGAAGCTCGCCACCCATGCGGCGGCATTCGACACGCGCATGGACGGCCCGGTGTCGTTCACCGGGCGGGCGTCGAAGGGAATCGCCCACCGCCTCACCAAGCACGGCTGCACCTTGATCGACGAACCGCAGAGCTTCCTCGTCACCAAGGACAACCACCTCGAGACCGACGAGGAGCAGCACGCGCTGACCTGGGGCTCGGACCTGGCCGAGAGCCTGCAGCGCCTCGTCACTCACTGATCGCACGAGTGCGCTACCCCGGCTCGAGCAGATGCGGGGCTTCGAACCCCGGCTCGGCACCGGCCCGGTGGCGGCGATCGCCGTCTGCCCTGTTCGTTCCCCGAGCGTGTTGCTCGCAACACGCTCGGCGACATGCAGCCACTGTGCATCGGGCCGCGGTGCGCTAGCGCGGGACGTCAACCGAGTTGGTGCGCACGGTGTATTGCCGGTTGTCGCGAACTGGCGTCACGAGACGAGGAGAGCACGTTGACGGGAAGACGAAGCGTGGGAATCCTGGTGCCCCCGTACGCAGTCGACAGTGCTGAGCTCAACGCCAACTTGAAGACCAATTGCGACTACTCGTTGCGGGCAACGGGCCCGGATGGGGGTTCGAGTGAACCCGTGTGTCTCTTCGTGGATTCTCCGTCGGACTACAAGCCGGAAAGTCGTTCCTCCACAAGACCAAGGCAACGAAGGGCCTCGGAGCCGCCGGAGTCACCGGTCTCGATGGTGGAGGCGGAACGGTCCTCGTCTTCAAGACGAAGAACGTGGTGATTCGCCTTACCTGTGGTCCTGACGCCGCCACGCTGATCGCGCTGGGCAAGTGCATCAACAAGAAGCTGAAGTAGGTCGGGCCCGGTCGAATTCGGCTCTGATGTCGGGAAGCCTTCCGCAACGAAGGCTCGGTTTGGCCTTGACAGCGAACGTATGTTCGTGTACGGTGGGGTTGTTGGCCGGGGTCGTGGAAGCCCCCCTCTCCTCCCTTCCGCCGTTCGTGTCGCTTGCTGCCGCTCAGCGCGGGGTGAGCCAGTCCGACGGGAGTTGCGCGTGTCC
>JALHSW010000464.1 GCA_022865365.1 Acidimicrobiia bacterium
CACCTCACTTCAACAACATCCGAGACAACCTCAGGTCCGCGACTCTGTCGACGTGACCGGCGCGCACGAGCCCACCGAGTTCGGGCGCCTCACCAAGGGCGCGAACGGTTTGGCGGAAGCTCCGACGAGTCCACGCGAGCAGCTCGAACGAGTACCAAGCCGCGAGAAGAGGGATGCAAGACAGCAGCGGACCCCAGAGTCCGAGGCGACCTGACGGGACCCCCGGTTAGTGGTTCACCTTTCGTGAGAGTCCAACGTCCAGCATGCTGGGCAGGAGGACATCACGATGAAGAGGAAGCGACACACACCCGAGCAGATCGTCCGGAAGCTCCGCGAGGGCGACCGGATGCTCAACGAGGGCACGGACCTGACCGAGGTGCTTCGCCATCTCGAGGTCTCGGATAGCAGTTGGCATCGTTGGCGCGCGCAGTACGGCGGGGCACGACCCGAACCGGCGAGCAGCCGCCCCAAGTACGGGGCGTCATTCTGGAACACGACGATCGCCGCGAGAGCCAGCATGAGGCTCGCGCTAAGCCCAGAACGGTTCGGAAGTTCGACGCTTGAGTTCTCCGCGAGAGCGAACAGCACTCCCAGCAGCACCACCGAGCTCCAGGTCGGGAGTGGCCCGAAGGCGGCGAGCGCGACCGCCAACCCAGCGGTCAGCGCCGCCAGTACACCGCGATAGGGCTGAACCCGCCGCGCGGTCGGAGTCATGCAACGCTCTGAAGGGACTGAGTGGGCAGAGCCTCGACGGCGTTCGCCATCTTGCCCAAGTGCTAGCGCCAGCTCTTGCTAGCGCCGCCAGCGAGCAGCAGCGCCGTGATGCTCGAACCGATAATGGCAATACGTGCAATCACCTTCTTCACAGCGAATCCCCCCTATCAAAGGGAACTCCCGCCGGCTCCGCTTGCGGCCGATGAGGTGACGCTTCGCTTCGAGGCTCTTCAGCCCCCGAGATCGCCGAGGCTCTGCCCGCTCCGTCCCTTCTCTCGCTCACCCCCTTCGAGTATCCAGATCAAGAACTTCTCTCACTCATTACTCATGAGCCACACAAGTCTCATCGTCTTCACGCGAATCCGCAAGCCCTCTGTGTTGTGGTGACCACTCTCCGCGCGAGGGGAGATCCCTGTCACCAAGCCGGACCTTTCGTATCCTCTCCTTGGCGGGCTGGTTTAGGTTGGGCGACCGGCGCGATTCCTGGAGCGCACGCATGGGCGAAGACGAGCAGACGACCGAGTTCAACCTCGAGTCCGTCGAGACGGAGTTCCGTCGCCTGCCAGATGTCGTGGCCGCTCGGATCGTCCCCGACGACGTCGGTCGCCCGGTGGAGATCCACGTTCTCGCGCACACGGGGAAGCACCCGAAGCAGGTGGTCCGTGACGTGCAGTCGGTGGCGCTGGCCTCCTTCGGGCTCGAGATCGACCGGCGCATCGTCTCGGTGGTGCAACTCGGTCCCAATGGTTCGGAGGCCGCTGCTCCGGGGGCCCCGGCACCGGTCAAGCGGGTCCAGATCGCCGCGATCGAAACGAGCACCGCGGGATTGCGAGCGTCGGTCCGGGTCACGCTCTCCTACGGGGACGCAGAGGCCACTGGATTCGCGGAAGGAGCGATCGCGGCAGCGACCCGACCTCGGCTTGTCGCGTCCGCGACGATCGACGCATTGCGCCAACTCGAGCCGGCAGCCGAGCGGCTCGACGTCGCCGGTGCCGAGTTCACGCGCGTCGGCGGAGCCGACCTCGCGGTCACCACGCTCGTCCTGGTCGAACCGCCCCTTGAGCGTCAACTGGCGGGCTCGGCGATCGTGCATCACCTCGGGGATGACGCCGTCGTTCGCAGCGTGCTCGACGCAGTCAACCGCCGGCTGCCTTTCCTGGCGGCCGACCGCGACGATTCCTGACCCCACATCCATCCACCGGCGGTGAGCGCACCCACCGCGGTCTTCTGCTCCTTCCGCCTGGGCGGC
>JALHSW010000047.1 GCA_022865365.1 Acidimicrobiia bacterium
GTGACAACTACACCCGCTACAAGGGCAAGGACGGTGTGAGGTTGTCGAGCTTCGTGCGCAAGGCCGCGTTTGCACTGAAGTTCGGGCAGCTCGATCCGCTGATCTCGGGACAGGTCACCAACGACTCGAAGATCCTGTTCAACCGCGACATCAAGGCGCGCGTCGAGAAACTCGCACCGTTCCTCCAGTTCGACGCGGATCCGTACCCCGTCATCGTCGGCGGGAAGACCACCTGGATCCTCGACGGCTACACCACGTCGGATCAGTACCCCTACGGCCAGTCGTTCAGCGGGTCGGGTGGCCTCGCAGGTGACTACAACTACGCGCGCAACTCGGTGAAGGCGACCGTTGATGCGTACGAGGGCACGGTCAAGTTCTACGTGATCGACCCGAGCGACCCGATCATCCAGTCCTACCAGGAGGCGTTCCCCGATCTGTTCTCCAAGTTCGGGGAGATGCCGGATGCGCTCCGGGCGCACCTGCGCTTCCCGGAAGACCTCTTCAAGCTGCAGTCGGGCGTGTTTGCCACGTACCACGTGACGGAACCACGGCGGTTCTACTCGGGCAACGAACGCTGGCTGCTCTCCCCCGATCCGAGCGCCGTGGTGGGGTCGATCCCCGCGGCAGCCGCGGACAACTCGAACCGCGGGTCGGGCCGCTCCCCCCAGATCACGGCGCAGACCCAGCGCCAGGATCCGTACTACCTCTTCATCCGGCTCCCGGGCGACGACCGCGAGAGCTTCTTGATCCTCCAGCCCTTCGTGCCGGTGTCGAAGGACAACCAGCAGACGCGTCTCGTGTCGTTCATGACCGCGAAGTCCGACCCGCGCGACTACGGCAAGATGGAAGCGTTCGTGATGCCTCAGGGTCAGCAGGTGCTCGGCCCCGTGCAGGTCGCGGCCAACATCAACAAGGACACCGCGATCTCGCGCGAGATCACGCTGCTCGACCAGCGGGGCTCGCGCGTGATCAGCGGGAACGTGCAGCTGATCCCGGTCGGCGACTCGATCGTCTACGTGCAGCCGATCTTCACCATCGCGGCGCAGGGCCCGAACCCATTCCCGCAGTTCCAGTTCGTGACCGTGCTCGTGCAGGGCAAGGCACCGGTGAAGGCCGCGACGGTGAACGAGGCGCTCCTCAAGCTCTTCGGGGCCCCGGGGGCGACGCCCGATTCGACCGCCACCCCGACGACCCCGACGACCCCGACCGACCAGACCGTCACCCAGCTCCTCGACCAGGCGGCCGCGAAGTTCAACGCGGCCGACGACGCGCTCCGCTCCGGCGATCTCGGGACCTACCAGCGCCTCGTGAAGGAAGCCCGGGACCTCGTGGCCCAGGCCCAGGCCCAGCTCAGCGGAGGCGAGCAGACGCCGTCGCCGACCACCACGTCGACCACCACGTCGACCACGAAGCCGGCCTCGTCGGCCCTCCAGGCCTCGAAGCGCTGACGACGCCCCTTTTTCGGCCACAGGATTGAGAACGGCCCGGGGAATTGTTACTATCGCCGTAGTGGAAATACCCCCGGCGGGATCCCCTCCGTCGGGCAGCACCCGCATGGGAGCGCCCCTATGGCCGTGAGCGACATCGATCTCGGGAAGTACAAGCTCGGTTGGCACGACTCGACCGACAACTACGTCTACAAGCCCAAGAAGGGCCTCAACGCCGACGTGGTGCGCGACATCTCCGGGCACAAGGAAGAGCCCGAGTGGATGACGAAGTTCCGCCTCAACGCGCTGAAGCGCTTCGAGGCCAAGCCGATGCTCGAGTGGTTCGCGAAGAACATGCCCGACATCGACTTCGACGACATCTTCTACTACCTCAAGCCCACCGAGGGGCAGGTCTCCGAGTGGGACGAGCTGCCCGACGAGATGCAGGCGACCTACGAGAAGCTCGGGATCCCCGAGGCGGAGCGCAAGTTCCTGGCCGGCGTCACCGCCCAGTACGACTCCGAGACCGTGTACCACCGCAACCGCGACGAGCTCGAGAAGACCGGTGTCATCTTCACCGACATGGACACCGCGGTCCGCGAGTACCCGGAGATCGTCCAGAAGTACTTCGCCACGGTGATCCCCCCGGGCGACAA
>JALHSW010000465.1 GCA_022865365.1 Acidimicrobiia bacterium
TGAAACCGCTCCCCGAAGGCGATCGCTACCTCGGCTTCCTGTTCGCCCGCGCGTCGACCCCCGCCGAGGTCGAGGACGCACTGCGCACTGCCCATGCCTCCCTCGCCATCTCCATCGACGGCGGCCGCGCGTAGCCTGACGGGTGATGCGCATCCTGCTGATCGCAACCTACGAGCTCGGCCACCAGCCGTTGCAGCTGGCGGTGCCGGCCGCGCGCTTGCGCGCCCGAGGGCACGAGGTTCGCTGCCGCGATCTCCAGGTCGAGGAATGGGATCCCGAGCTCGTCGCGTGGTCCGACCGCGTCGCCTTCTCCGTTCCGATGCACACCGCAACCCAGATCGCACGCCCGGCGATCGCGAGGGTGCGCACCGAGCGTCCCGGTCTGCCCATCGTGGCCTACGGCCTGTACGGCGAGATGCTCGAAGGCATCGCCGACCGTGTCCTCGCGGGCGAGACCGACGCGGCCCTCGTCGCCTGGGTCGAGGGTGTCGACGACAATGTGATCGTCCACCTCGGTCGCGACGCCGCCGCGCCCGGCGCCCCGCTCCCCGCGCGTGATCTCCTGCCCGCACTCGACCGCTACGCGCACCTGATCGTCGACGGTGCAGAGCGGACGGTCGGGTACGTCGAGGCGAGCCACGGCTGCGCGCACCGTTGTCGACACTGCCCGGTCCCCGTCGTCTACGACGGTCGGATCCGCATCGTCGAGCATGATGCCGTCCTCGCCGACATCGCCCAGCAGGTCGACGCGGGGGCCCGTCACATCACCTTCGGCGACCCCGACTTCCTCAACGGGGTCCACCATTCGGTCCGCGTCGTACGAGCGATGCACGAGCGGTTCCCCGACATCACCTTCGATTGCACCGTGAAGGTCGAGCACGTGCTCCGCCACGACGATGTCTGGGCCGAGTTCGCGGCGTCGGGGTGCCTGTTCGTCGTGTCGGCGTTCGAGAGCGTCGACGACACGACCCTCGCCAAGCTCGACAAGGGCCACACCGTGGCCGACATGAGCCGCTCGGTAGCGCTCCTGCGTGAGCACGGGATCGCAGTCCGCCCGTCGTGGATGCCGTTCACGCCGTGGACGACGCCCGACCACGTCCGCGAGCTGCTCGACTTCGTCGCCGAGCACGGCCTCGTCGGCAACGTCGATCCCGTGCACTACACGATCCGCCTGCTGCTCCCGCGCGGCTCGCTGCTCCTCGAACACCCCGACCTCTCCGAATGCCTCGACGCGTACGACGAGGCTCGGGGCTCGTACCAGTGGCACGCCGCCGATCCCGCGGTCGACGAGCTCCAGCAGCAGCTCGCGGCCCTGGTGGAAGCAGGCGTCGGCGCGGGTGACCCGATCCCTGTCGTCTACGACGCGGTCCGTGAGGCAGTGGGTCTGGCACCCAACGGCGTCGCGCCCACCGCGGCCGATGACGTGCCCCGCCTCACCGAATCCTGGTTCTGCTGCGCCGAGCCGACGGCGCTCCAGCTCGGCGCCGCACCAGCATCGGCCGTTCAGTCGGCGAGGAACTCCAGCTTGGTCGCCTTCCAGCCCGCCGCCTCGGTGCCCTCCATCGTGAAGAAGGCCGCGCCGCCCTCGTAGGAGAACGCGCAGACCGGCACGCCGGGATCCGACCGGTCGCAGCCCTGGAAGAGCCACGAGTTGCCGACGCCGCTGACCTGGAAGAGCCGGTCGATCACCGGGATGGTCGCGCATCGGCTCGCCGCAGCCCGGTCGTTCGCACCCCAAGCCGCGACGATTCCCTGCACTGCGTCCTCGGGAGTCGTGCAGATGATGCCGACGGTCGCCGGCGTGGTGTCGGGAATGGTCGAAGCGCCGAAGGTGGTCGTGGTGGTCGAGGAGCGCGTCGTCGACGAACCGGTCGTGCCGTCGGAGTCGTCGCTCCCGCTGCACGCCGCACCCACGAGCGCCACCGCGCAGACCGCCGCGGCGAGCATGGCCCTGCGTCGAGTCACGATCGCTCCGCGCGGAGCACGTTCAATGCGGAGCCGGCGCGGAACCAGTGGATGTGCTCCTCCGACATCGTGTGGACGGTCTCGATCTGCTCAGTCTTGCCGTTCGAGTGCCGAATGACCACCGTGACCGGCTTGCCGGGCGCGAGGTCGACGAGACCGACGATCTCGATCTCGTCGTCGACGCGGATGCGCTCGTAGTCATCGGGATTCTTGAAGCTGAGTGCGAGCACCCCCTGCTTCTTGAGGTTCGCCTCGTGGATCCGCGCGAAGGATCGGACGATGATCGCCCGGGCGCCCATGAAGCGCGGCTCCATCGCCGCGTGCTCACGCGACGACCCCTCGCCGTAGTTCTCGTCACCGATCGCGACCCACGCGATGCCGGCCTTCTTGTACTCCGACGCGAGTTCGGGCAAGGGCTTCACCGAACCGTCGCGCACGTCGACCCCGGAGCCTGGTGCGTCGAGCGCGAACGCGTTGTTCGCTCCGATGAAGAGGTTCTTCGAGATGTTCGTGAGATGGCCACGGAAGCGGAGCCACGGTCCTGCCGGCGAGATGTGGTCGGTCGTGCACTTGCCGACCGCCTTCATGAGGACCCGCAGACCGCGGTAGTCGTTGCCGTCCCAGGCCGGGAACGGCTCGAGCAGCTCGAGCCGTTCCGAGTCCGGATTCACCGCAACGGTCACTGTCGAGGGATCGTCGGCCGGCGCCACGAACCCGGACTTGCCGGGGTCGAAGCCCTTCGAGGGAAGCTGATCGGCGACCGGTGGCGCCAGCAGCAGCTCTGTCCCGTCATCGCCGACGAGCGGCTCCCGCACGAAGTCGTGGTCGAGGCGCCCGCTGAGCGCGAACGCCACGGTCGTCTCGGGCGACCCGATGAACGACAGCGTGGCGGCGTTCCCGTCGTTGCGCGCCGGGAAGTTGCGGTTGAACGACGACACGATGGTGTTGACCTCGCCCTTGTCGATGTCGTCGCGCTTCCACTGTCCGATGCACGGGCCACACGCGTTCGCGAGGACGGTCGCACCGATCGCTTCGAGGTCATCGAGCAGCCCGTCGCGTTCGATCGTGGCGCGCACCTGCTCAGACCCGGGCGTGATGAGCAGCGGTGCCTTGACCTTCAGGCCCGCGGCCTTTGCCTGACGTGCGACGTGCGCGGCGCGCCCGATGTCCTCGTACGAGGAGTTGGTGCACGAGCCGACGAGCGCGTAGGAGATGTCGAGCGGGTATCCCTCTTCGATCGCCGCCTGCTTCACGTCGGAGATCGACCGATCGAGATCAGGCGTGTGGGGGCCGACGAGGTGCGGCTGGAGCTCGTCCAGATCGATGTCGATCACTCGGTCGAAGTACTCCTCGGGATCCGCCTCCACCTCGGGGTCACAGCGCAGGTGCTCGGCGATCCCGTCGGCCAGGTCGGCGATCTCTTCGCGCCGCGTCGCCTTGAGGTAGCGCGCGGTCTGCTCGTCGTACGGGAACAGCGAGCACGTTGCGCCGATCTCGGCACCCATGTTGCAGATCGTTGCCCGCCCGGTCGCCGAGATCGTGGCCGCGCCCGGACCGAAGTACTCGACGATCGCGCCCGTCCCGCCCTTCACGGTCAGGATGCCGGCGACCTTGAGGATCACGTCCTTCGCTGCCGCCCAGCCGGAAAGGTTCCCCGTGAGGTGCACGCCGATCAGCTTGGGGACGCGCGTATTGAACGGCCACCCCGCCATGACGTCGACCGCATCGGCACCGCCGACGCCGATCGCCACCGTGGCAAGCCCGCCGGCGTTCGGGGTGTGGCTGTCGGTGCCGAGCATCATCGCGCCGGGAAACGCGTACTGCTCGAGCACGACCTGGTGGATGATCCCCGAACCAGGCTTCCAGAACCCGATCCCGTACTTTGCCGACACCGAGCGGAGGAAGTCATAGACCTCGGCGTTCGCGTCGATCGCGGTCTCGAGGTCGGTGTCCGCGCCGACGCGCGCTTGGATCAGGTGGTCGCAGTGGACCGTCGACGGGACCGCCACCGTCGGAAGGCCGGCCGTGATGAACTGCAGCAGCGCCATCTGCGCGGTCGCGTCCTGCATCGCGACACGATCGGGGCGGTAGTCGGAGTAGTCGACGCCTCGCTCGAGCCCGACCGTCTCGGGATCATCCGCGTGGGCGATGAGCACCTTCTCCGCGAACGTGAGCGGGCGCCCGATTCGACGCTTCGCGACCCCCACGGCGGCGGGGTAGCGCGCGTACAGCGACTCGACGAGCTCGACCGGCGTGGTGGGCCCGACCTGCGGCCCGATCGAGGTGGTCTCCGCCATGGGGGACGTCTCCGGATCAACGAGAAGTATGCCCTCGCAATCTACCCGGCTGCTTCGCTCAATCTCCCCAGTAGCGCTGCTCGAGGAACGGTTTCGCGTCGTTGTGGTAGCCGTTGCGCTCCCAGAAGCCGGGCGCGTCCCCGATTCGCCATTCGAGGCCGCGGAGCCATTTGGCCGACTTCCAGAAGTAGCGCTTGGGCACCAGCAACCGCAGTGGCCCTCCGTGCTCGGCCGCGAGCGGTGCGCCGTCGTAGCCCGAAGCCAGCACGACGTCGTCGTCGAGCATGACCGCAAGGGGGACGTTCGCGGTGTAGTCACCCTCGGCGTGCGCGATGACGGTGTCGGCCGCCGGATCGACGTCGACCAGTGCCATCACGTCACGAAAGCGCACGCCGCTCCAGCGCGTGTCGAGCTTGGTCCACTTCGTGACGCAGTGGATGTCGCACTCGACACTGGTCTCGGGCAACGCACGCAGCTCGTCCCACGAGAGCCGGCGCTCCTGAGCCACGGCGCCGAAGAGCCGGAGATCCCAAGTCGAGAGATCGCTGGCCGGCACGTCTCCGACGTGCAGGACGGGGAATCGATCGGTGAAGTACTGACCGGGAGGGAGCCGGTCCGGCGAGTATCCCCGCCGGAGGAGATCCTCGCGATTCCGATCGAAGAAGCCCACTGGTCTCGGTCTGGGTCTCGGTCGCTCTCTGTCGGTCTATCGCTCGCGTTCCTCGACGACGACGGTCGCCATGACATCACCGACCGCAGTGGCCTGGGCGATCTCGACGCCTTCGGTGACGAAGCCGAACAGGTTGTAGTCCTTGCTCAGCTTGCGCGTGCAGTCGTCGATGCAGATGAAGAACTGCGAGCCGTTCGTGTTCGGGCCGGAGTTGGCCATCGCCACCGCGCCCACGACGTACTCGCCCTGGACCGGCTCGTCGGCGAACTTGTATCCCGGTCCGCCGGTCCCGCTGCCCTGGGGGCATCCGCCCTGGACCACGAAATCGGGGACGACACGGTGGAACGTGAGTCCGTCGTAGTAGCCCTGGCGCGCGAGGCCGACGAAGTTGTTGACGGTGCTCGGCGCGAGCTGCGGATCGAGATCCATCACGATCGTGCCGCGGTTGGTGGTGATCGTGGTGCGATAGAGCTTGCTCTCGTCGGTCTGGGATTCGGGCTGCTGGGCCATCGGTGTGTGCCTTTCGATCATTTGCCGGTCGGATTGCCGGTCGGATTGCCGGTTGGACTGGTCGTCGTGGTGCCGGGCGGCTCCAAGGCTTTCGTCACGTCGGCGAGCAGCCGACGCGCCTGGGCCGCGAACGTACCGTTCGGTGAGGCCACGAGGTACCGCTGGAGATCCTGCTGAGCACCCGCGAAGTCGCCGTATTCGTTCGCCCGGACGATCGCACGGAAGAAGCGGGCGTCGGGATACTCGGAATCGAGCTCGATCGAACGGTCCAGCCGCTCCGCGGCCCGCTCCACCAGCAGCGCCGCGTCGGCCGCCGGCGCCTGACCCGCGGTGAGATACAGCAGGCGGCCGGACTGGGCGTACGCCGCGGCGTTGTCGGCATCCACGGCGATGACGGCATCGTACTGCTCGAGGGCGCCGGAGAGGTCGTCGTCGGCCTCGAGGAACCGGGCGAGCAGGAGCCGACTCGCCGCGTCGTCCGGGTTGGCCGCCACCGCGGCTTCGAGCCGCTTCCGCTGCGCCTCGGCCGACGGCGTGCGGTCGGTGGTCGCGTCCCTGTTGCCACTCGAAGTCTGTCCCGGCAGGCGTGCTCCGAGTGCGAGTGCGAGGGTCACGCCCGCGATCACGGCGAAGGCGACGATCGCGCCGATCACCAGACCGCGTCGTTGCCACGACGTCGCCGGTGCGGTGGGTCTGGCGTCGACACCGTCACGCAAGTTTCGAATCATCGCCGCGGCACGCGCGGTGTAGTCGTCGTGGAGCGCACGATACGAGTCATCGTCGATGCCGCCGGCGGCGCACTCCGCCTCGAGATCGTCCAGCGACTTCAGGAGGAAGTCGCGCTCTGCCTCGAGCTGCTCGTGTGAGCGGTCGCTCACACCTGATCCGATCGGCGAGTCTCGTCGACGAGATCCTCGTCGGCAGCCGTCGCGTGGAGCCGCGGTTCCCGACGCCACCGAGCGAGGGCCAGCGCGAGGCCGCCGGCACCCACCACCAGCACCACCACCGGGAGTCCCCACACGAGCACGCCGATACCAGTGCCCTCGGGCTTCAGGAGGATCGACTCCCCGTAGCGATCGACGTACGCGCGGCGTACTTCCTCCTCGGTCTCGCCGGCCGCGAGCCGTCGTCGGAGATCGGCGCGAATGGCCCGCGCGCTGCTCGTCGACGAATCGGCCACGGAGAGACCCTCGCAGTCGGGACAGCGGAGCTCGGTTGCCAGGTCGCGCGCTCGCTCTCGTGGAGTCGCGCGGCCGCCGTCGGGCCACGCGGCCCAGACGAGCACGACGAGCACAACCACACCCAGTGCCGCCCACGGGAGGACGCGCCGGACCATCAACCTGCTTGACGCCGCGCCGCGGCGAGCATCTTCTCGAGGGAATCCTCGTTCGCGGGTCCGATCTGGGCTCCCGCGACGATGCCGTCGGGTGAGATGGCGAACGTCTCCGGTTGGCCTCGGGTTCCGAACGCGAGCGCCGCTCGGGACCCCGGATCCATCGCGATGGTCCAGTTGATGCCTTCGGCCTTGACGTGGTCGCGAACCGTTCGCAACGTGTCGTCACGCACGATGCCGACGATCGCCACGTCCGGATCGTCGTGATGACGCGCCGCGAAGCTCTGCAACGCGGGGAGCTCCTCGCGGCAGGGCACGCACCACGTGTTCCAGAAGTTCACGATGACGGTCTTGCCGGCCAGGCTCGTGCTGTCGACGGGGTTGCCATCGAGATCACGGAGCGCGAGCTCGGGCGCGGCGTCGCCGACGAGCTGGCTCGTGGTGGTGTCGGCTCGCGGGTCGGATCCGACCTGGGTGGCGAGCACGACCCCGACCCCGACGACCACGACGGCGACGGCGATCGCGATCCAGCGGGCGGGATGGCTCATGCGGGCACCGGGTCCGGCTCGACTGCCTCAGGAGTCTCCGCTGGTGCCTCGGGGCGTCGTCGGCGCAGCACCGGCAGCAGTGCGATCGTGGTCCCGACGGCGAGGAATCCTCCGCCGATCCAGAGCCACACCACCATCGGGTTGACCGCAACCCCCAACGTCACCCGTCCTCCTTCGACGGGCGAGGAGATCAGTGTCAGGTACACGTCGCGCAGCAGGCCGGTACGAACCGACGGCGTGCCGATCGCGCTGGTGGAGTTCGGGAAGATGTTGACTGCGGGCGCGTACACGCCGAGATCGTCGCCGCCGCGCTCGATCCGGACCCGTGCCTTCACGACTCGCTTCTGATCAGAGACGGTCACCGTGTTGCCGAGGTAGGTGAGCCGGTAGCCGTCGACGGTGACCGACTCGCCCTTGGCGAGTCGCACCTCTTCCTTGGTGGAGTACGAGCTCGACGCGGCGAGCGCGATGGCGATGAGGATGACGCCGACGTGGACGATGAGCCCGCCGTACAGGCGCGGGTTGGATCGCACCGTGCGGGCAGTCGCACGAACCCACCCTTCCTTGTACGCGGTCCGGCGGGCTCGGGCGCCGACGTAGAACTGTCGAACGATCGCCGCGAACGCGAACGAGGCAAGGCCGAACACCAGGAGGTCGGTGAGACCACGCGCCCCGAGCCCGAGCGCGACCACCATCGTGAGACCGCCGATCCACGCCGGGATCAGCAGTCGCCGGCGCAGCACCTCACCCTTGGTCACCCGCCACGGCAGCGCAGGCGCGACCGCCATGAGGAACAGGAGCGCGATGCCGATCGGCGTCGTCATGCGCTCGAAGTACGGCTCCCCGACCGACAGCCTCCTGCCCTGGAGCGCCTCGGCGAGCAGCGGGTAGACCGTACCGAGCAGCACGACGAAGGCGAGTCCCGCGAACAAGAGGTTGTTCACCAGAAAGGCCGACTCGCGCGAGACCGGCGAGTCGAGGCGACCGGGTGCTCGGAGCGCGTCGCCCCGCCACGCGATGAGCCCGATGCCGGTCGCGGCAACCAGACCGAGGAAGGTGAGCAACCACGGCCCGATGCCCGACTCGGTGAACGAGTGCACCGAGTTGATGATCCCGGAGCGGGTGAGGAACGTGCCTAGGATCGTGAGACAGAACGTCGCGATGATCAGCGACAGGTTCCAGACGCGGAGCATCCCGCGTCGCTCCTGCACGATCACCGAATGGATGAAGGCAGTCGCGGTCAGCCAGGGAAGCAGTGACGCGTTCTCCACGGGGTCCCATGCCCAGTAGCCACCCCAGCCGAGCACCTCGTAGCTCCACCACGCACCGAGGAGCACGCCGACCGAGAGGAAGCCCCACGCAACGAGCGTCGCCCGACGGGTGTCGGTGAGCCAGCCCTCACCGAACCGGCCCGTGATGAGCGCGGCGATCGCGAACATGAACGGGATCGTGAAGCCGACGTAGCCCAGGTAGAGCATCGGAGGGTGGAACGCCATCAACGGGTGGTTCTGGAGCAGGGGATTGGGTCCGTTCCCGTCGGACGGGACGACCGCGAGCGTCTTGAACGGGTTCGCCGGCCCGAGCACCAACGCGAAGAAGAACAACGCGATGACGAGGCCGACGAGCGTCGCCCACGCCACCAGTGGATCCGTGGCGCGGGCGCGGAACTTGTGCGCGGCGAACGCGAGGAAGCCGCCGAGCACGAGGAGCCAGAGAAGGATCGAGCCCTCGAGCGCGGCCCAGAGGCCGGTGATCGTGAAGAGCAGCGGCGTGCCGCGGGCGTTGTTCTCCGCGACGTATTGCAGCGAGAAGTCGTGGCTCAGCAGCCCCCACTCCATGACGAGGACGGCGAGGATCCCCGCCGCGAGGACGCCAAAGACGAATCGTCGACCGAGTCGGAGGAGCGAGTCGTCGCTGCGCCGGATACCCCGGGCCAGCGTGACGATACCCAGCGCCGCGAAGCTCGCCCCGAGCGCGAGTGCAAAGACGCCGAGCGAGGCCTTCACGCCGCGTCGGGCGCCTTCTGCGCGTCGACCTTCGGCGGGCGGTAGTCGTTGCCGTGGCGGATCATGATCCGATCCGAGTCGAACGTGCGGCCTTTGCCCCACTGGCCTTCGCACACGACCGGTGCGCCCGCCTTGAAGAGGTCGGGCGGATCGCCGCGGTGCGAGACCGAGACCGTGGCCTTGCCGTCCGTGACCTCGAAGCCGACGCCGTCACGGGTCTTGTGGACCGTGCCCGCGACGACCGCGCCCGCGAGGCGGAATCGATCACGCCCCTGCGAGGCGCGTTGATCCACCGCCTCGGAGACCGTCCGGAAGTAGACGACGTTCTCGGAGAGCACCACCCCCAGCACGACGATGGCGACGAGCGCCGCGCCACAGAGTCCGACGGCGAACCAAGTTCGCCGTCGACGACGATCGGTCACGTATCACGCTCGAGTCGCTCGGCCCGTCGGATTCGCTGCTGGATGCGCAGCCAATAGGCGAGGAGGACCGCGCCGGTGAGCACCCAACCCGCGATCACGTATTCCGCGTTGGTCATGGGGTCACCTTCGCCGGAACCTTGTCGGCATCATCGTCGGGGCTCACGCGAACCGATGTCCCCGCACCGGCGACGCGCTCCGCGATTGCCTGCTCGAGCTCACGCTCGTCGAGGTCGTCCTCGAGCACAGCCAGCCGGTACCGACGATCGAGGAGGTACACGTAGAGGAGCGTGAACGCCAACACGCCGAACCACAGGGTGAATGCCATCACTCCGTGGATGTTCGCCTTGAGCTCGGGGGTGAACACCGTCGCTTGCTGGTGCAGCGTGCGCCACCACGTCACCGAGAAGTGGACAATCGGTACGTCGACGAAGGCGATGAGCGCGGCAATCGCGCATCGCTTCGCTCGAGCGTCGGGCGACGCGGGAACACTTCGGAGCGCGAGATACCCGAGGTAGAGGAAGAGAAGGACGGCGGTGGTGACGAGGCGAGCGTCCCATGCCCACCACACGCCCCAGACGGGGCGTCCCCAGAGCGAGCCGAGAACGAGCGTGAGTCCGGTGAAGATCACGCCGAGCTCGGCCGAAGCCCCGGCGACCCGGTCGTACACCTCCGACCGAGTCCGCGGCCAGAGCCACAGCGCCGAGCTGATCGCCGTGACGCCGAACGCGAGGTAGGCGATCCATGCTGCCGGGACGTGGAGGTACATGAGGCGCTGCGCGTCACCCTGCACACTGTCGGGTGGGGCACCCCAGAGCCCGAACAGCGCGAGCACGACGACAGCGACGAGGGTCGCCCATCCGAGCGCCCGGCTGATCGCCGGCTTGAGCAACGTCATGCTTCCTCCAGCAAGGGCCCGAAGGCGAGCATTCCCACGGCGACGTAGAGGACAGCGAAGATCGAGAGCAACCCGACCCACGGCCATGCGTCACCGGGAACACCGTCGATCGCTGCTTCCCACGCGCGCGTCGCACCGAGCAGCACCGGTGACACCACCGGGAGCAGCAGCATCGGCACCAACGTCTCACGCACGCGCAGTCCGGCAGCGAGGACGCCGTAGAGGGTACCGGTGGCGGCGATGCCGACGGTCGCGGCCAGCGTGGCGAGGACGAGTGGGCCGACGGACGCGATGCCGACATCGAAGAGGATCACGACCCCCACGGCGAGCACCGTCTCGAGGACCGCAAGCTCGACCGCGACCGCAGCCGCCTTGCCGAGGAAGACCCCGGCCGGGTCGAGGCCAGAGAGCCGCAGGGCGTCGCTCGCCCCGTTCTCGGTTTCCACAGCGAACGCCCGCGACACGGCGAGCAGAGCACCGAGCAACACGGTGACCCAGAACAACCCGGGAGCCACGCGGCGCAGGATGCCCCGGTCCGGATCCAGGGCGAACGCGAAGAGCAGGAGCACCACGAGCCCGAACGGGATCACCTGTTGCAGCGTGACCCGTGAACGGGCCTCGATCCGGAGATCCTTCCCTGCGACGAGCGCCGCTTCCTGGACGAGGTTCATGTCGGCGCCGGCGCGCTTTCTCGGGCATCGGCGACGCCGTCCGCCTGCCCGGCGAGCAGCACGACCTCGCGTCCGGCGAGCGCACGAGCGCGGTCCAGCTCATGCGATGCGAGCAGTACGGTTCGACCGTCGCTCGCCGCGTCACCAAGGAGCGCGTCGAGCACTTCACGACTGTCTGCGTCCAGACCGGCGTGCGGTTCGTCGAGTAGCAGGAGTCGAGGCTCCCGCGCGATCGCGACGGCGAGCGCGAGGCGCCGGCGCTGCCCGGCCGAGAGCCGCCCGTGGGTGCTGTCGGCGAGCGGCGCGAGCCCGAGGCGTTCGAGCACGTCGTCGACTGCGCTCGCCGGGGCACCGGCGGCGCGCACCGCGAACCGCAGGTTCTCGCGGACGGTCAGGTCGTCGTAGCAACCGGTCTCGTGGCCGACGAGCGACAGCTCGCGTCGGTGGCTGTGCCGGTCCTGTGTGAGGTCGTACCCGAGCACCTCGGCTTCGCCGGAGTGAAGCCGGACGAGTCCGGCCAGCAGGCGCAGGAGGGTGGTCTTGCCCGCTCCGTTGCCCCCGGAGAGCAGGACCACCTCGCCCTCGGCAACATCGAGATCAACGTCGGCGAGAGCCGGAAAGCGGCCGAGCAGACACACGGCCGAGCGGAGACGAACGACGGGCTGCACCGCGCCTCCTCAGTCATGGTCGCGCTCGCTCGGCACCCGGAGAGCGGGCGCCGCCCTTCGGGAAACGAATCGCAGTGTACGAAGCCGCTTCCCTGCCCGGCGAACCCGCAGACCGCGGTGGCGTGAAGCGGCACGATTCCCGGGCGAATCGACCGTAGGATCGGACCCGTGAGACGCGTCGTAGGAGCAGTCGGGCGCACGTTCATCACCGTCGGGATCCTCATCCTGCTCTTCGTCGCCTACCAGCTCTGGGGAACCGGGATCTACACGGCCCGCGAGCAGGACCAGCTCGAGCAGCAGTTCAACGCCACGCTGCGCTCCGACGGGAGCGACGCGCCGGGCCCGACCACCACGACCGAGCCGGCACCGCCACCACCTCCGGAGGGCGATGCCATCGCCCGCATCCGCATCCCGAAGATCGGCGTCGACGCGATCGTGGTGAACGGTGTCACCGTCGAGGACCTCCGAAAAGGGCCGGGCCACTACCCCAACACGCCCCTCCCCGGCCAGGAAGGGAACTCCTCCATCGCGGGGCACCGCACCACCTACGGCGCTCCCTTCGGCGACCTCGATCAGCTCGCGCGCCACGATCTCATCAAGGTTCGAACGCCGCAGGGCAGCTTCCGCTACCGGGTCACCAAGCAGCTCGTCGTCGCGCCGTCGGACGTCGCGGTGATCGACCCCACGCCGAAGTCTCCCGACGATCCGAGCGCGGGCTTCGCGGCCACGCTCACGCTCACGACGTGCAATCCGAAGTACTCGGCCGCGCAACGGCTCGTCATCAAGGCTCGCCTCGAAGGGGACCAGGTCGCGCTCCCGGCTCCGGAGAGCA
>JALHSW010000466.1 GCA_022865365.1 Acidimicrobiia bacterium
CAACACCATGAGGTCGATGCCTCCGGCGAGGACGTTTCCGTGCACCTGAGCGACCACGGGCTTGTGCATGTCGAAGATCGTGAGCATGCGCCGTTGGTTCTGCTCGATCTGCCAGATGTCGTCGTCCGCATGGCGAATGCCACGGAAATCCTTCGCTCCGTCACGATGCCGAACGGTTGTTCGTGCATCACGCCCCATGTCGTAGCCGGAGCAGAACGACGGCCCGGCGCCACGGAGGAGCACCGCGCGGATGGCCCGGTCCTCGTCGGCCTCCCACAGCACGGCCCTGAGCTCATCGAGCATCTGCGCCGACAGCGCATTGCGCTTCTCCGGCCGGTTCAAGGTGATCCTCGCCCACCCCCCGATCAACTCGTACTCGAGCGTTTCCAGCGTCATTCGGTGCTCCCCTGGGCGGTTCGGTCAGTTGGTCGGGAGTGCGAGGACTCGCTTGGCGATGATGTTCAGTTGGATCTCCGATGTCCCGCCCTCGATCGACAGGCCGAACGCGCGGAGCCACTCGCGGGTCGAGCGGAGCTCCTCCTCGTCGTAGCCCTCGCCCTCCCACCCCACGCCGCCCGCGCCGCGCAGACCCATCTCGAGATCTCGGCGCCGCTGCGTGAGCTGAGCGCCGACATACTTGAGCACCGAGGGATGGACGCAATCCTGACCGGACTCGGCGGCCTGGCGCGCCCGCCGCTTGGTGGCGGCGAAGGCAAGGTTCTCGATCTCGAGCCGGGCGATGTCGGCCATCACATCAGCCGGCACGGCGTCCGGGCCAGCGGTCTGGGCAAGCTCGATCAGGGACCGGCGTTTGCGGCCGGTGAACCCCTGATCGGTCATCGCCATCGCAACGACAGCTTCACGCTCGTGACGAAGCCCGACCTGCACCAGGCGCCATCCCTCGTTCTCCTCCCCCAAACGGTTGTCGACGGGGACCCGAACCTCGTCGAAGGTGGTGTAGCAGAACTCGGAGCGCCCGCTGATCAGCTCGATCGGGGAGATGCTGATGCCCGGCGACCTCAGGTCGACCATGAGGACGCTGATGCCCTTGTGCTTCGGCGCGTCTGGATCGGTTCGGACGAGCAGTTCCATGTAGTCGGCCCGATCGGTGTGCGAGTTCCACACCTTGGCACCGGTCACGATGTAGTCGTCTCCGTCCTTCACCGCCCGACACTGCAGGCCAGCGAGATCGGAACCGCGGTCGGGTTCGCTGAACCCGAGGCACCACGCCACGTTGCCCATCGCCATGCGCGGCAGGTGCAGGCGGCACTGTTCCTCGGTGCCGAACTTGGTGATCAGCGGGCTGATCATGAGAGTCCCGAAGTTCATGAGCAGCCCGCCGGCGCCGACCGCAGCCAACTCGGCTCGAACGTCCGCGGTTGCGGCAGCGTCGAGGCCGGCGCCACCGTGCTCGACCGGCCAGTCGGGAACAGCCCAACCCCTCGCCGTCACCTCGCGGAACCAGCGCTCGACGTCGGGGTCATGGAACGGGCGGCGCGAGCCGCCCCAGGCGAGGGCACCCCGGTCCGGGTGCTTGGGATCACGCAGCACCTCGGGCGTGTTCGCCTGAAGCCAGGATCTGATCTCTGCGCTATTGGGGATCATAAGGCCACGGCCTCGGCGATGGTCTCCAGAACGTCCGCGTCGTGGCAGACCAGCATCAGCACATCCGCCTGCTCATAGCGCCGAGCCCGGGCGGCAACACGATCCGGTGGCCCCACCAAGCTGTAGGCATCGAGCAGCTCGCCGGGGATCGCAGCAGCGGCCTCGTCGCGACGCCCGGCCAGGTAGAGCTCCTGCACCCGAGCGGCGATGTCGCCCCATCCACCGCGGGTGATCTGATTCACATAGAAGTTGCGAGTGCTGGCGCCGTAGCCACCGATGGTTCGGGCGAACTGCGGGCGCATCAGGTCGAAGCACGCAGCGACATCGTTTCCGACGACGACACTGACGCTGGCGACCACGGTCACGTCTCCGCGGTGCTTGGCGCCCGCGTCGAGTCCCCGTTGCAGGGCTGCTTCCAGGTCGTCGAGTCGGTCGGCGTCGACGAGGGTCGCGATGACGCCGTCAGCGATCTCGGCACCCATCGCCAGTGCTGTGGGCCCCATCGCGGACACATAGATCGGCACCTCGTGGTTCACACGGGTGTTCAGCCGCAACGCCTTTCCCAGGCCGGTCGAGTCGTCGCCTCGATACGGGAGTTGGTAGTAGACCCCGTCGTGTTCGCAGGGGCCGTCCCGATCGAGCATCCGACGCACGATCGACACGTACTCGCGAGTCTTCGCGAGGGGTCGCCCGTAGGGGACGCCGTGCCAGCCCTCGACGACTAGTGGGCCGGACGGCCCCAGACCGAGCACGAAGCGCCCCCCCGACAATGAGGCCATCGTTGCCGCCGTCATGGCGGTCAGACCGGGGCTGCGGCTCGGCACCTGCATGATGGAGGTCCCGAGGGTGATCCGCTCGGTGTGTGAGCCGATCCACGCCAACTGGGAGACCGCATCGAGACCCCAGTCTTCGGCGGTCCAGATCGAGTCGAAGCCAGCCGCTTCGAGCCGACGGGCGAAGTCCACGGTGGGGGGACGGGCGTTGGTGCCCATGGTCGCGGCGAGCTTCACGTGGACCTCCGAATCGATCACCGGTTAGTGTAGGCTTACTACACAATCTCTGCCGTGGACAAGGCCGAGCACC
>JALHSW010000048.1 GCA_022865365.1 Acidimicrobiia bacterium
GCGAAGGGAAGCGATTGCCCGAAGGCGAGGAGGCAGAGTCCGAGGATCGCGGGGTAGAGGAGATTGCCGAGCGTGTCGCCGCCGAAGAGCATGAGCGCCTTCTTCGGGTTGCGCAGCACCGCCCAGATGTCGCCTGCGGCCCTCTTGACCGCGGGTACGACCTTGTTGCGGATCTTCGGGACGGCCAGGATGATGCCCACGAGTGCGCCGATCACCGCGATCGCCATGAGCGTCGAGCTGCCGCTTGAGTTGCCGCTGGAGTCGAAGAGGTCGAGGTTCGTCGAGGTGAACGCGCACGCGCCGAGGAACAGGAGCATCTGTATCGCGCCGCCGACTCCGGTGCTGAGCACCATCGCGCTACCGCCCGAGGCGACGGGCACCCCCTCCTTGTGGAGGTAGTCGAGCTGGAGCGCGGTGCCACCGATCCCGTTGGGCGTGATCAGGTTGAGGAACGTGCAGGCGAGCTGGGTCAGATACGTCGGCACGAACGGGAGGTCCTTGTTGACCGCGCCCATCAAGGCGAACGTCCATGACATGGTGACGAACGGGTAGAGCAGCAGCGCCACGACGGCATAGCCCCAGATGGCGTTCTCGAACTCGGCCTGCACCGACGCGAGGTCGATGCCCTGGAGCGCGGGGATCGCGATCGCGAGGGCGAGGAGGATCCCGGCGAGCATCCCGATGTTCAACAGGCTGAGCCGCTGGACCTTGAGCGGTGGGATGTCCTCGACCCCGACCGCGGCAGCCAGGTCGGTGCGGAGGCCCTTGAGGGTCTTGGCGAAGTGTTGGTTGCCCTCGGTGATCCCGTTGGGGAGCGCGGCGGGCTGCACGACCGGAATGATCTCGGCGACCCGTTCCTTGCCGACCGCCTCGACCGCGGCCTTGATGGCGCGCTCGTTTCCCACGATCAGCGAGGTCGCGACCAGCACGGCCGCCGAGTCGCGGTCGAACCAGTACTGCTCCGAACCCGCGTCGGCGTCGGTGAAGTCGTCGAGCGTGACCTTGCCGCTGTCGGTGACGAGCAGGTGATGTGCGTCGAGGTTGCCGTGGCTGACGCCCGCTTCGTGGAGCTGGTGCACCGGCTTCCAGATCGCGTGCAGCGTCGCGTCGGTGACCTTCTCGGTGTCGAGGGTGTCGAGGGGTGTGCCCTCCGCGATGGTGGTGACGAGCATCGCCGAGTCCGCACCGGCAACGCCGGTCTTCAGCAGTCGCGGTGCCGGAACGCCGGCCCGTTCGGCCAACACCATCGAGAAGCCGATGTGCTCGACCTGCGCTGCGCGGGTCCCCACCACCGACTCGCCCGGCTCGCGGTACATGATCCAGTGCCAGAGGCGCGCCGCGAACTGGCCGTCGCGCTGGTCGCGACCGAACGCCTCGACCCTGACGTGTTCCCCTGATACGAGCACCGCGTCCATCACCGCGGCGCGCTGCACCTGCTCCTGGGCGTGCCGGACGTCCTTGACGTCGAAGCCGAGCTCACCGAGGGCTTCGCGCACCTCGTCGATCGAGGGTCGCCCGCCGGGGGCCCCGAACAAGGCGAGGATCAGTCCGGCGACCGCGGCCCCGAGGAGGATGCCGCCGAGGGCATCCGACGGGAACGCGGTCCCGAGGTACATCGCGGCGAGCGCCACGCCGACGACCAGGAGCAGGAAGATCCTCCGGAGCAGTCGGACGACATACGGCGAGAGCAGGACCGCGAGCGCGGTGATGACCGCAACGTTCGCCGACGGGTACGTCGGAAGGCTGCCCTCCCGCAGGTGGATCGGGATCCCCTTGACCGAGTGGTCGCCGAGGAGGTCGTTGAGGCCGTTCGCGATCAGCCAGGCACCGGCGCCGCCGAGCACGACCGTGACGGTCAGGCGCCACTGGTGCGTCGACCGGATCGCGAAGACGGCGGTGATCAGCGCAACGGCGACGACGGCCCAGATCGAACCCAGCGCGTACAGCCAGTTCGCCACACCTTCGAAGCTGTTCGGAAGGTCGTTGACGACCTGGAAGAGGTTGGTGTTGATGCTGGTCTGGGTCTGGGCCCACATCCCGACGAGCACCACACCGAGCCCGCCCACCACGAACCGCACGACGTCGATCGGGCGACGTTCCGGCGCTTCGTGCGCCCGGCGGATCCAGGACATCGGCAGGGACGGTATCGGGTTCCGGGGTGGCGGAGTCGAGTTGAGGTTGGCCCACCATCAACGCGGGTCGCGGCTCGAAAGGCTACGGTCAGGCCCAACGTGATAGCTCGGAGTCGGCGCCAGCCGGTCCCGGGCACCAGACAATGAGCAAACAAAGGGGACACAACATGGCTGGACGGCCGAGTTACGGCTGGAAGACGTTCGTCGGAATCTTGCTGATGGTGATCGGGTTCGTGAACATCATCGAGGGGCTCGTCGGGATCACTCGCACGAACCAACTCGAGCGGACACTCAACGTGGACACTCTCCCGATCACGTCCGATGTGAAGACGTGGGGATGGATCCTGTTGATCTGGGGAATCATCTTGCTCATGGCGGGCTTCGGGATCCTCGCGGGTTCCACCTGGGCCCGCGTGGTCGCCATCCTGGTCGCGAGCGTGAACTTGTTGATCAGCGTCTCGTTCTTCGGGAACCACAGCGCCGCCTCGTTGTGGGGCTTCACGCTGGTGCTCCTCAACGTGTTCGTCATCTACGGGGTCGCCGTGCACTGCGGCAAGGAAGACGAAGTACTCATCTAGCTCCACGGATATTGCACGTTGATGCTGCCCTCGGGTTGGCGACCTCGGTCGTCGGCCCGGGGGTAGCGTCGTCTCAGCCCAACTCGTCCGTCCACCAGCTGCTTGGAGCACCATGGCCCTGCACAAGAAGCTCATCGAGGACCTGACACCAATCCTCCTCAGCCCGATGTACGCGCGTCCGGGTGAGGAGCGACGGGCGCCCCGCCACACACTCCCCGATGGCGAGATGGCTCCCGACACGGCGTATCAGTTCATCCACGACGAGCTGATGCTCGACGGCAACGCACGCCTGAACGTCGCGACCTTCGTGACGACGTGGATGGAGCCTCAAGCCGAAGCGCTGATGGCGGAGTGCCTCGACAAGAACATGATCGACA
>JALHSW010000467.1 GCA_022865365.1 Acidimicrobiia bacterium
CCGCGGCCGACCTCGAGAGCGTCGCGCTCGAGGAAGTGCTCGGACGCGTGCGCGGCGCGGCGGTCACCGTCGACCCCCGGTACGGCGTCTGGGATCGGCGCAACGGTCAGGTGGTCCCTCCGCCGATCCCCGGGGCAGCACCGGCGCCGACGCCCGCGCCGGCGCCTTCTTCGGGCGGTTGATCCCACGTGCGTGACCCGGGTCGAGTCGTGGTTGTGGGGCTCGGGCCGGGCGGCAGCGACCTCGTGCTCCCGGCGGCACGAGCCGCGTTCGCACGCATCTCGGTTCGGTTCGTGCGCACCGCGCGACACCCTGCGGTTGCCGACCTCGTCGCCGAGGGCATCGCGCTCGAGTCGTTCGACGATGCCTACGACACCGCGGCCGACTTCGACGAGCTGTACTCGGGCATCGCCGACGCGCTCGTGGCTGCCGCCGCCGAGCACGGCGAGGTCGTGTACGCGGTACCGGGCAGCCCGGTCGTCGCGGAGCGAACGGTGGAGCTCCTGCACGACGCGGCGCACTCCGGACGGGTTCGGCTGGACGTGGTCCCCGGTCTTTCCTTCGCCGACGCCGCGTGGGCGCGCCTCGGCGTCGATCCGATGGCGACCGGTGCCCGGGTGGTCGACGGACGAGCGCTCGACGCGACGACCCTCGACGCGACGACCCGCGGTGGCGGTACGCCGCTGCTGATCGCGCAGTGCGACGACCCGCTCGTGCTCGGCGACATCAAGCTCGCGCTGCTCGAGCGACTCCCGGCCGACACCCTCGTCACCGTCGTGCAGCGCCTCGGCCTCCCCGACGAGCACATCGAGGAGCTCGCGCTCGTCGAGCTCGATCGCGCCGTCGTGCCCGACCACCTCACCACGGTCTTCGTGCCCGGCGAGATCGTCTCGGCCGCCGGCGAGCTCGCGCGGTTGCTCGCGCTGGCCGAGCGGTTGCGTGGGCCGGGGGGCTGCGCCTGGGACGCAGAGCAGACGCACCACTCCCTCACGCGGTACCTGCTGGAAGAGAGCTACGAGGTTGTCGAGGCGGTGGAGCGCCTCCCCGCGCGGGCGCCGGAGGGCGCCGACCCCGACGATGCGGCGTATGAGGCGCTCGCCGACGAGCTCGGCGACCTCCTCTATCAGGTGGTGTTCCACGCGGTGCTCGCCGAGGAGGCGGGCGCGTTCGACATGGCCGATGTCGCGCGTGGCGTCCACGACAAGCTCGTGCGCCGCCACCCCCACGTGTTCGGTGATGTGGAGGCCTCGACCAGCGACGCGGTCATGGCCAACTGGGAGCAGATCAAGAAGGCCGAGAAGGGCGTCGGGTCGATCGTCGCCGGCATCACCCCGGGCCTGCCGTCACTGCTCTACGCGCACAAGCTCCTGCGCAAGGCCGCATCGGTGGGACTCGATCCGGGCGACGCGGAGGTGTCGCTCGACCGCATCGACGCGACCGTGCGTGCGCTGCGCGACGGAGACGTCGACGATACCGAGGTACTGCTCGGCGAGATGCTCGCCGCCGCGGTCGCACTCGCTCGATCCCGGGGGATCGACACCGAGTCCGCCCTGCGCGGTTGGGCAGCACGTTTCAGGGAGCGGTTCGAATCGATGGAGCACCTCGCAGTCGCGCGCGGCATCGACCTGCACGAGCTGGCGCCCGGAGACGTCGAGTCACTGTGGGCAGACGCGTCCTAGATCTCACCTCGGGTGTTCGCGCTACCCCAACCGGACGGGCAGTGAGTCCAGCCCGCGCAGGACGAGTCTGCCGTTCCATGCCTGGGTGTCGGCGGCGAGGGTGATGGCCGGGAACCTGCTGGCGATGGTGCCGATTGCGATGCGGGCTTCCATGCGGGCGAGGACCGCACCGAGACAGTGGTGGATGCCACCGCCGAAGGAGAGATGGTGCGGTGCCTCGCGGCGGGTGAGGTCGAGCCGGTCGGCGCTCGGGCCGAAGTGCTCCGGGTCGTGGTTGGCGGCGCCGAGGACCGTGAAGATCAAGGTGCCCGCCTCGACCGGGTTGCCGTCGAGCTCGAACGGCGTCAGCACCACGCGCCGGGTGAACTGCACCGGCGAGTCGAAGCGCAGCAACTCCTCGATCGCGTTGCCGATCACCTCGGGTGTGCTCGCGAGCAGGGCGAGTTGATCGGGGTTGCGCAGCAGCGCGAGCACGCCATTGCCGATCAGGTTCACCGTCGTCTCGTGTCCGGCGATGAAGAGCAGGATCACCTGCGCGACGAGCTCTTCGGTCGAGAGCCGGTCGCCTTCCTCTTCGGCGGCGATGAGCGCGCTGAGCAGATCGTCGGCCGGCTCGCGTCGCTTCCACTCGATCGCCGCGTGCACGTGCTCGATCATGTGATCCGACGCGTCGATGAGGTCGGGCACGTCGTCGGGTGTGATCATCGGCTCGAGCGACTTCACCATCGTGTGCGACCAGCCACGTAGCTCGTCGCGGTTGCCCTCGGGCATCCCGAGCATCTCGGAGATGACGGCGAAGGGGAGCGGGAACGCGAGGTCGGCGATCACATCCATCTGCCCGTCCCGCACTCCAGCGTCTCGGACCGAGTCGTCGAGCATGCCGTCGACCAGGGTCTGCACGCGCGGGACGAGCGCCTCCACGCGCCGCGGGGTGAACGCCTTCGAGGCCA
>JALHSW010000468.1 GCA_022865365.1 Acidimicrobiia bacterium
GCGATCGAGATCTGCCGGCAGCGGCTCACCCCGGCGAACTTCATCCGGGCGGTCATCCTGTCCGAGCTCTACACGCCCGCGGCCGCGGTCGACGCCGGCCTCTTGGATCGAGCTGTGCCGCCGGCCGACCTCCACGACGTCGCACGGAGCACCGCGGAGACGTTGGCCGCGCTCGACATGCGGGCCCACGCGGCGACCAAGCTGCGCGTGCGGGACGGGGCGCTGCAGGCCATCCGGGCAGCCATCGACGTCGACGACGCGGCCTTCCGGGCACTGCCGTCCGGGTAGGCCCAACCCTCGGGGCGACCGAACGGTCGCGGCCTGGTTACTCTCCGGACGCGGGCGGGGCGTGTCGCCCGAGGCGCTTCGCCGAGGACGGGTCCGCCGCGAGCACCGAGTCGATCTCATCGGGTTCCATGACCAGCACCGTCATCGGTGTCCGCGCCGTCAGCGTGGCGGTCCGGCGACCGCTGCCGAGCATCGCGAGCTCGCCCACGACATCACCGGGGCCGGCCTCTCCCACGACCTCGCCGTGAGCCGTCACGGTGGCTTCGCCGCCGACGATGACGAAGACGAGCTGTCCGAAGGAAGACTCGTGACAGAGCTCGTCTCCGGGCGCGAACTCGCGCTCTTCCGCCAGACGAGCGATGTCGGCGAGCTCTCTCTCGGTGCAGCCCTTGAAGAAGTCGATCTTGGTGAGCGCGGCGCGCTTGGTGTCGTCGCTCATCTGTGCCATATCAGAACCGTCCCCTCGGGCGCGCGACAACGTTCGCGCACCACCGCTTCTAGCCCTATTCGGTGGCGAGCGTCCAATGGCAGAGGCCGCGTGACTGCGGGGTCTCGGCGGCACCGCGGCAGGCTGCGATGCCGACCCTTCCCCGGATCGACTGAGACTCAGCGGCGTACCATGCCGAGGTCACGATTCGGCGAGCGAGGCGGGCGGTTGGCTGGGACGAGCGATGCCTGAGCTGCCGACCGGGACGGTGACGTTCCTGTTCACCGACCTCGAGGGCTCCGCCCGCTTGTGGGAGGGGCATCCCGAGGCGATGCAGGCGGCGTTGGCGCGCCACGACGAGATCCTTCGAGGTTCGGTCGAGTCGAATGGCGGTCACGTCGTCAAGCTGACCGGGGACGGTGTCCACGCCGCGTTCGCCACGGCGGATGCCGGCGTCGCCGCGGCCGTTGCCGGGCAGGTCGCGATCGGGGCGGAGGAGTGGACGAAGACGGGTCCGCTTCTCGTTCGCATGGGGTTGCATACGGGTACGGCCGAGCTGCGTGAGGGCGACTACTACGGGACTGCGCTGAACCGCGCCGCGCGCCTCTCGGCGATCGCCCACGGTGGTCAGGTCGTCGTCTCGAACGCGACCGAGGAGCTGGTCCGCGACGTGCTGCCCGAGGGCGTTGGGCTCAGCGACCTCGGTGAGCACCTGCTCGCTGATCTGGGTCGACCGGAGCACGTCTTCCAGGTCACGCACCCGCTGCTCGCTCCCGAGTTTCCGCCGCTGCGCTCGGTGAGTGCGTACCCGGGCAACCTCCCTCACCAACGGACCGCGTTCATCGGTCGGCGCGACGAGCTGACCGAGGTCACCGCGGCGATCGGGCGCTCCCAGGTCGTGACCCTCACCGGTGTCGGGGGCGTCGGCAAGACGCGGCTGGCGATCCAGGCCGCGGCGGAGAGCGTCCACCGATTCCCCGACGGCGCGTGGTTCGTCGACCTCGGACCGGTGGTCGATGCGTCGTTCGTCCCTGCCGCGGTGGCCACCGCGTTGCAGCTGCCCGAACGCCGCCAAGGCACGATCGACGACGGCATCATCGCCGCGCTCCGTCGCAAGCATGCACTGCTCGTCGTCGACAACTGCGAGCACGTCGTCGAAGCAGTCGCGCGGATCGTGGACACAGTCGTGTCCAACTGCCCGGGGGTGTCGGTTCTCCCGACGAGTCGCGAGGCGCTCGGCATCGAGGGCGAGGCGGCATTCGCCGTCGCGCCCCTGCCGCTCCCCTCGGCCGATGACGGTGACCACGACGCACTCCTGGCCAGCGACGCGGTGTGCCTGTTCACCGAACGGGCGCGCGGAGTCCGGAGAGACTTCGCTCTCACCACAGACAATGCGCCGGTCGTGGCCGAGCTGTGCCGCCGTCTCGACGGTATCCCGCTCGCCATCGAGCTGGCCGCGGCGCGCGTCCAGTCGATGAGCCCGGCCGACGTGCTCGGCCGGCTCAACGAGCGGTTCCGCATCCTCACCCAGGGTCGGCGGACCGTGCTCGAGCGCCACCAGACCCTGCGCGCCGCGATCGACTGGTCGTACGGGCTCCTCGAGCCCTCGGAGCAGCTCGTCCTGGCCCGCCTCTCGGTCTTCGCCGGGGGTTTCACCCTCGATGCTGCCGAGGACGTGGTCTCGGGCGAGAGCGTGGAGGCCTTCGACGTGCTCGACCTGCTCGCGGCACTCGTGGCCAAGTCGATCCTCGTCGCCGACGAGTCCGAAGGTGCGGTGCGGTACCGCCTGCTCGAGACCATGCGCGAGTACGCCCGGGATCGCCTCGAGGAGGCAGCCGACGTCGACGAGTCCGAACGCGTGCAGGACCGCCATCTGGTGCACTACTGCGAGTTCGCGGTCACCGCCGCCCCCCATCTGGAGGGAGCGGACGACGAGGAGTGGCTCAGGCGATTGTTCGTAGACGACGACAACCTTCGAGTCGCGCTCGTCCGGGCGCGCGACAACGAAGACGCCGATGTACTGCTGACGATGTCGAGCGCGTTGAGTCGGTACTGGCTCCAGTACGGGAACCGGCGTGACGGCCTCATGTGGATGGAGACCGCGCTCGCCATGGCACTCGACGCGCCCGCGGGGATTCGCGCCCATGTCATGGCCTGGGGTGGCTCAAGTTTGATCGACGTCGGCCGTTACGAGGACGGGCGAGCCATGCTCGAAGGAAGCCTGCGCTGCTCCGCAGAGGCGGGAGAGCCGCCGTTTCCCTACACCCTGCAATTCCTGGGCTTACTCGAGCTCGAAGCCCACCAGCCCGATCTCGCGGTGCAGCGCTGCGAGGAGGCGCTCGCCGCGTCCCGGGAGCGCGGGAGGGAGTTCGACGAGCTCGAGAGCCTCTGGATCCTCGGGATGGTCTGCGCCCTCGGCGCCGACGAGACGCGAGCCGTCACGCTCACCGACGACGCCGTCGAGAAGGCGCGTCGGCTCGGCAATCGCTACGGACTGGCCATGGCGCTGCAGGCCGCTGGATACGCCCAGCTGCGAACCGACCCGGCGCGAGCCCTCGCGTGCCTCGAAGAGGCCGAGCCCTTGGCGCGAAAGGCGAGCCACTCGATAACTTCGCAACTGCTGTTCTTCGAGGGCGTCGCGCGTCTCCGCCTCGGCGAGCTCCCACTCAGCGCGCGCGACATCGGCGGGGCACTGGCCCAGTTCGAGCAAGGCGGCAACCACTACTACCTCAGCATGACCCTGGGTCTTGCCGCGACGCTCGCGGCAGAACACGATCCCGGCGCCGCGGTCAACCTCCTGGCCGCGGCCGACCGAACTCGCGACGACCTCGGACTTGCCGGCGCCCCGCGCGACGTGGAGATGCAACGGCGCACCCGCGAGCGCCTCGCGAGCACCATGGCCCCCGACGAGTTCGCGGCCGCGTGGGACCAGGGCCAAGCGCTCGACCTCGACGCCGCCGTCGACCTGGCGCACCGCGTCCTCGACGAGCTCGCAACTGGCGCCTGACCGACGC
>JALHSW010000469.1 GCA_022865365.1 Acidimicrobiia bacterium
CATGTTCAAGATCGAGGAGGTCAGGGACCTCGCACGCGAAGCCGTCGCCGAGCTCGACCCGGCGTGCCTCGACGGGCGCGACGCGGCTCGGCCCGCCGTGCGCGTCCGAGTCGACCTCCCGTCGCTCCTACGGGGACGCACCGAGGCGGGCGAGATCTGCGAGATCCCGGGCGTCGGACCCGTTGGCGTGAGCCACGCGCGGGAAGTGTTGAGCCACGGGCTGCTCCAGCTCGTCATCACCGACGGCGTCGACGTCCAGACCGTGGTGAGCAACACCCGCCACGTCCCCACCGCATCGAAGATCGCGATCGCCGAACGCGACCGCACCTGCAAGATCCGCGGGTGTGATTGCAACCAGATGCTCGAACGCCACCACACCCTCGACTTCGAGAAGTCGCACCGGCCCACCTACAAGGAGCTCGGCAACCTCTCTACAAGGAGCTCGGCAACCTCTGCCCCAAGCACCACGACCTCGTCACCCACAAGGGCTACACCACCACCCACAACCACGACGGCGCCTGGGACCTCCACGCCCCCGCGCACGCCCAAGCCAACGCCCCACCCGACGAGGCGGCGGCCTGACGCTCCAGCCTGCGGGTGAGACGTACCGCACAATGACCCAGCAGGAGCAGGTCGACCTACGCTCACGCGATGCCGGTCGAGCTCGGTCGTGTCGGAATCTGGACGTTCGCGCTCGACCTGCAGCCCGCGGCCCGCGCCGGCGAGCTCGCCGCCGAGCTCGAGGAGATGGGTTGGGGCGCGATCTGGGTGCCCGAGGCAGTCGGCCGCGAGGCACCGGTGAACGCGTCCCTGCTCCTCGCCGCGACGCAGCGCATCGCGGTCGGCACCGGCATCGCCAACATCTACGCGCGCGATGCGATGTCGATGAACGCCGCGTGGCAGACACTCAGTGAGGCGTTCCCGGGCCGCTTCCTCCTCGGGATGGGCGTGAGCCACCAGCCGTCGGTCGAGGGCTTGCACGGTCAGGAGTACACACCGCCGCTCGCCACCATGCGCGAGTACCTCGACCGGATGGACGCCAGCCTCTTCGTCGCAGCACCACCGAGCCAGCCACCCGAGCGCGTCCTGGCCGCGCTCGGACCGAAGATGCTCGAGCTCGCACGTGACCGGACGCGCGGCGCGCACCCCTACTTCGTCCCACCCGAGCACACCGAGATCGCCCGCACCATCCTCGGCGAGGACCGGCTGCTGGCCCCGGAGCAGATGGTGGTGCTCGACACCGACGCCGCTCGGGCGCGCGCCGTTGCCCGCGCCGCCATGAGCATGTACGTGACGCTGCCGAACTACGCCAACAACCTGCTGCGACTCGGCTTCACCGAGGAAGACCTGGGCGGCGACATCAGCGACCGACTCGTCGACGCGATCGTCGCGTGGGGCGATGCCGGCACGATCGCAGCGCGCGTCCGCGCCCACCACGACGCCGGCGCCGATCACGTGTGCGTGCAGGTGCTGCCGTTCGACGACATCGACACGGTGATGAGTGGCTACCGGACGCTCGCCGAGGCGTTGCTGTGATCGAGCCGGTGCGACGCATCGTCGTCCGAGGGAGCCCCAACCGGCACCGCGGCTGTCGTGGCCGACGACGATGGAGCAACCGGACCGCGGCACCGGCGGTGCTGGCCGCGGTCAGCGTCGCCTGATCACCTCGACGCCGGACGCGCCGGCGACGACGAGGGCATGGGTCAGACCGAGGAAGAGACCGTGCTCGGCCACGCCGGCATGCTCGGTCAGGTTCGCCCCCAGCGCCGCGAGGTCCGCGATCGGACCGAAGTGGCAGTCGAGGACGACGTTGCCCTGGTCCGTGTGGACGATCTCGCCGTCGGGAGCGCGACGCAGCTCGACGCGGGCGCCGAGCTCCTCGATGGCTTGCTGCGTCGTCGCGAGCCCGAACGAGACCACCTCGACCGGGAGCGGGAAGTGCATCCCGAGGCGGTCGGAGCGCTTCGACTCGTCCACGACGATGATCTCCGTCGCGCTCGACTGGGCGACGAGCTTCTCGCGCAGCAGCGCCCCACCCCCACCCTTGATGAGGTTGAGATCGGGATCGACCTCGTCGGCGCCGTCGATCGTGACGTCGATCTCCCACGGCACGTCGTCGGTGAGGAGCGGGATGTCGCTCTTTCGCGCTTGGTCGGCCGTCTCGATTGCGGTAGGCACACCCACGATGTCGGTGAGCGTCCCGTCGGCGATCAACGCGCCGATGTGGCGCGTGGCGAAGATCGCGGTGCTGCCGGTCCCGAGTCCCACGACCATGCCGGAACGGACGAAGTCGGCGACGGCTCGCTCGGCGGCCGCGCGCTTGTACTGGGCGACGTCGGCCATCTCGAGAGCGACGCCCGGCGCTACTGGTCGGGCGGGAGGCGGAGCATGCGGATCGCGTTGCCCCGGATGATCTTGTAGATGGTGTCGTCGTCGAGGTGCTTGGTCTGGCGCTCGGCGATCTCCCGGGTCTCGGGCCACGTCGAGTCGCTGTGCGGGTAGTCGGTCTCGAACGTGACGTTGTCGACACCGACGGCCTCGAGGTTCTGCAGACCGTGTTCGTCGTCGAAGAAGCAGCCGTAGACGGCGCGGTAGTACGACTCGCTCGGCGGGCGCTTCACCTTGTCGGCGACGCCGCCCCACCCACGGTTCTCCGACCACACCTTGTCGGCGCGCTCGATCACGTACGGGATCCAACCGATCTGACCCTCGGAGTACGCGAGCTCGAGGCCGGGGATCCGCTCGAGCACGCCCGACATGAGGAAGTCGGTGAGCGACATCGCCGCGTTCATGTACGTGAGCGTGGAACCCACGGCGGGCGGCGCGTCGGCCGATGTCGACGGCATCTTCGACGACGACCCGATGTGCATGCTCACGACCGTCTCGGTCTCCGCGCACGCCTGGAAGAACGGGTCCCAGTAGCCGCCGGCATCATGCACCGACGGAAGGCCGAGGAAGGGCGGGATCTCGCTGAAGCAGACCGCGTGGCCGCCGCGTGCCGCGCTCCTGCGTACCTCGGCAGCGGCGAGCTCCGCGTCCCAGAGCTGGATGATCGGGAGTGGGAGGAGTCGACCGTTGGACCCGGCGCACCACTCGTCGAACATCCAGTCGTTGTACGCCTTGACGCAGAGGTCCGCGAGCTCCTTGTCGTTGCGCTCGAGGAACGTCTGGCCACAAAAGCGCGGGAACGTCGGGAAGCAGAGCGACGCCTCGGTCCAGTTCGCGTCCATGTCCTCGAGGCGCGCCGCGGTGTCGTAGCAACCCGGACGCATGTCGTCCATGGTGATGGGGGTGATGGTGACCTCGTCGCGAGGGAATCCCGCTGCGGCCATGACCCGCGTCATCGGGTACCGGAGGTCTTCGCAGAACCACCAGTCGCACCAGTCGCCGTCCTCGTTGGGACCGGCTTCGCGGTACGAGAAGACACCACCGATGTACTGCATCTCTGCGATCTTCTGGCGGACGACCCGCGGCCCCACGTCCTGGTACTTGGCGGGGAGTCGCTTCGTCCAGACGTCGGCCGGCTCGATGACGTGGTCGTCCACGGAGATGATCTTCGGCAGCTCGGCCATGGCCGCAGCATACGCCTGACGGCGCATCAGGCCCCCAAGATCAGGCCCCCAAGATCAGGCCCACCGCATCAGGCCCACTGCGCGGGCGTCGACTTGGAGCCGCCGCGAGCCTGGACGACGACCCCGATCATCGCCGCGACCAGCCCGACGATGCCGAGCACGGCGGTCTGCACGACGAGCGACTCCGTCACCACGTGGTACCCCGCGTCGAACGCGTTCTGGTCGACTGCAGGGCCGGCGACGTTGGAGAGCGGCTCCTGGCCCACCTTGAGCGCGACCACCATGAGCAGCGCGAGCGCCGCCAGGCCGAGGCCGGCGAAGACGAGCGCGAGCGCCCGCCTGCGCGCGACGGCGACGCCGGCCGCGAGCGCCAGCAACGCGAGCGCCGGGAACAGCCACGAGGCCTCGCGGGCGACGTCGACGCCGAGCCAGAGCTGGGGGACGTTGTCCTTCGTCACGACGGTGATCGCCGCGATCCCCGTCTGTTGGGGGATCCTGGATGCGAGACCGCCATCGACGTTCGCGACCAGCTCGCGCACGAGCGGCAACATCGCATCCAGGTTCAACGTCAGCTGATCGTCACCGCGTTCGAGCTGGGCGTGCATGTCGGCGACGGCGCGCTCGAAGATCCCCCCGAACTGCCGACTGCCGATGACCTCCCCAAGCGCCGGTACGAGCACGAACCGGCCGAGCGCGAGCTCTGGCACCTGGCGCTCGAGCTCATCCGCGATCCGGTTCGCGAGTGCCTCGCGCACGTCGCTCTGATCGAGCACGTCGGTCGAGAGCGTCGTGAACGCATCGGTCGACAGGACCTCGCGCTGGGTCCACACGCCAAGGTTGGCGAGCGGGACGAGGAGCAGGCCCACCAGGATGAGCACACCAGCAAGGAATCCGCGCATACGACGTAGGTAGTGTGCCCGCTGCACCCAGTCCGGATGAGCATTCCTGCGCAAGCACGGGTAGGAGGAGGGACCATGCCGCTGCCCGAGCCACCGCCCATGGGCTCCACCCCGCTGCCGCCCGGCACCTACGACGATCAGGTGGTGATCGTCACCGGGAGCGGCACCGGCCTCGGCAAGGCCATCGCCGTCGAGTTCGCCCGCCTCGGGGCAACGGTTGTGGTCGCGAGCCGCAGTGCCGAGCATCGGGCCGCCGGCGTCGCCGCGGTCGAGGCCGCCGGAGGTCGTGCCCTCGACGTCGGGCTCGACATCCGCGACGCGACGAACGTGGCCGCGGCGTTCGACGCAGTGGAGGCCGCACTCGGCCCGGTCGACGTGCTCGTGAACAACGCGGCCGGGAACTTCCCCGCCCCGGCCGAAGACCTGTCCCCCAACGCGTGGCGCGCGGTCACGTCGATCGTGCTCGACGGCACCTTCTTCTGCTCGCGCGAGCTTGGCCGCCGCGCGATCGCGGCAGGGCGACCGGCGTCGATCCTGAACATCGGTGCGGCGTACGCGTGGACCGGTGGTCCCGCGTTCGCACACTCCGCGGCCGCGAAGGCCGGGGTGAAGAACCTGACCGAGACGCTCGCGGTCGAGTGGGGCCCGTACGGCATCCGCGTGAACGGGCTCGTGCCCGGCCTGTTCCCGCACGAGGACGAGGCCGCGCACATCACCGAAGGTGTGCCCGACCGGGGCAAGGCCGAGGACCGACGCGCCCCCGCCTGGCGCGTGGGATCCCCTCGCGAGCTGGGGTGGGCAGCCGTGTTCCTCTGCTCGCCGTGGGCGAGCTACGTGACCGGCCACACGATGGTGGTGGACGGCGCGAACTGGCAGCGCCGGCATCTCCTGATGCCCGAGTTCACCCCGATCCGAGACCAGCTCGGCAAGGGACCCTTCACCCTGGAGCCGCCATCGTGACCGAGCGCGAGAGCTACATCGATCTCGAGGTCGATGGGAAGGTGGGGATCCTCACCTTGAACCGGCCCGAGAAGCTCAACGCCTGGTCGTGGGAGTCGGCGCGTCAGCTCGCGGCGCGCGCCGACGAGATCCGGTTCGACGACGAGATCCGCGTGGTGCTGCTCAAGGCAGAAGGACGCGCGTTCTGCGCCGGTGTCGACCTCGGGATGCCCGAGGACCGCATCACGGGCCGATCCCCTGCCGAGAAGAGCCGCAACTACTACGAACGCTTCCGCCAGGTACACGAGCGATTCAACGTGTTCAGCAACCTGCCCCAGCCGGTCGTGGTGGCGATCAACGGATACTGCCTCGGTGCGGGGCTCGAGGTCGCGATGATGGGCGACATCCGGGTGGCCGGCGACGACGCGAAGTTCGCGCTCCCGGAGGCCGGCGTCGGCGTCGGCATCGACTCGGGTGGCGACCTCCGCCTGGTCACCGAGATCGGCGCAGGCTGGACGCGGCTCCTCGCGCTCACGGGGCGGCGCATCGACGCCGAGACTGCGCTTCGGGTCGGCATCGTGCAGGAGGTCGTCCCGGTCGACGACCTCGTGGCACACGCGCGGGCCCTCTGCGACGAGATCGCGGCCAATGCGCCGCTCGCGGTGCAGGCGATCAAGCGCACGATCAACTTCTGGGCCGAGCGCGGGATGGCCGAGGCCATGCGCTTCGTCGCCGCGAGCTCAGCACCGAACTTCACCTCCGACGACATGACCGAGGGCTACCGGGCCAAGGCCGAGAAGCGCCCCGTGGAGTTCGAAGGAAAGTAGGACGAAGGAAAGAAAGTAGGACTCGCTACTTCGTCGACAGCGCGACCGTCGGTGAGCACCCGAACGGCACCGCCACCGTGTATCCGGTGCCATCACCCGAGACGAGCTGCCCGCAGGATGTGGCGATCTTGAACGCGTCGGGAAACCGCGTCGGTCCGATGGTCTTCGGGACCCGGTAGGTCGAGCGCCGGGCGACGCGCCGAATATCGGCTGCCGTCGCGCCGGCACCCGCTCGCGTCGCGGCCTTGACGAAGAAGTCGGCGGCGAACCACCCCGCGAGCATCGCGGGGGTGATCGGGCCGCTGTTCACGGCGGCGATCCCCTCGACGATTCGCTGCATCGCCGGGTTCTGCGGCGCGCTCTCGGGAGTGGCGAACTGCGTGAGCACGTCGGCACCGGCCGCCGGGCCGGCCAGGAACGGCGCGTACTGCACGAGGTTGGTCGTGATCCCGGTGTAGCCCTGTGCACGCAGCGTCGCCTGCAGTGCGGCGACGTTCGCGAAGCTCGACACCGTGAACACCACGGCCGGTGGCTTCCCGCCGTCGGCGCGAAGCAC
>JALHSW010000470.1 GCA_022865365.1 Acidimicrobiia bacterium
CAGTAATCTCAAAGGTCGTGCCGCCCTTCCAGGCGCGCGCGGCGGCGTAGCCGAGTGGCTCAGGCAAGGGTTTGCAAAACCCTGGACGCGGGTTCGATTCCCGCCGCCGCCTCCCCGCGGTTGCCCTGCTCAGGCGGGGTTTCCCGAGCAAGTGACGGACCGACTCCACAGAACCGGGCGCACATCGGACCCTCCAGTCAACCCAGGGCGATGCATCCACCGGGTCCGTCATGTGGTGGACCCCGGGGCTGCGGAGCGCCCGAGGGTTGCTTTGGTGCCGCCTCGCAGCCGGGTCCGTCGGGGTCGGCGAGCACGAGTGCGCCCCGAGGAACAGCAGTTCCGCGCCCGGGGCTCGCCCGATGACTGACGAATCCCCAGTGCGCGCGGCATGCTAGTCACATGGTGCTTGTCGATCGTGCGTAACCGACTGACCCTCGTCATCGGCGCGTTCGCGCTGATCACGGTGCTGGGCGCGCCGCCTGTTGGAGCGAGCGTTGCCGCGAAGGCGCTGAAGCCGTGCTCCGTGCTCGCGCCCGACGACCTGGAGCCGATCTTCGAGCGGCCATTCCGCATCGGACTCGCGGACACGGGTGGCGGTTGCCGGTTCCGCAAGCCCCAGCTCTTGAAGAAGGACGACATCGTCGTCTCGGTCATTCCTGAGCGCTTCAACTCGGTGAAGGGAGCCAAGAAGGCGTTCGCCGACGCGAAGCGCGTGACGACGGAGCTGGCCGGCCAGGTCGAGGACGTGGCGTCCGGCAACGACGCGTTCTACGCGCTCCTGATCGGGACCGACCTCCTCACGATGCGCGTCGGGCGGGTCGTCGTCAGTACCCGCGTCGAGAACAACGACGACGACGAAGCGACCTACCACGACCAGGTCATTGCGGTCGGTCAAGCGATCGCGGTTCGGCTGGCAACCGCGACGTGAGGCGCGGTGGGAATGCGCAGGCGTACGCGTACGCTCGGGGAGATGCTCCGTACCCGCCATTCGGCCACGCGATGGCGCGCGGCGATCGCGCTGGTCGTCGCCGTCGTCGCAGTCTCCGCGGTTCCTGTCCCGCCGGCTTCTGCGAAGGGGTCACGACCTTGTGGCGACGCGGTGCGGAGGATCTCCGGATCCGTCGATGACGTGCCGGTCCTGTTCGTGCACGGGTTCGCCGGAGGCCCATCGAACTTCCGCGCCGAGCACGACGACCGCCCGAGCATGCTCGAGAGGGTGGGCGGAGTTCGCGGCGTCGCTACCTACACATTCAGCTACTCGGCCCACTCGCTCGCGTGGGTGACCGACCCGGCAGTCGGCCCCGCGCTTGCCGACGCGATCACGTGCCTGGCCGACGACCCCGCGCACCGCGTCGTGGTAGTCGCCCACTCGATGGGGGGGCTCGCGGCGCAGTTCGCCCAGGGTCAGGCCGTCGACGGCCAGCCCGTTGGCGGGCTCATCGAGCGCGTCATCACGGTTGGTACGCCGTTCGACGGAGCGCAGCTGCTCAGCTTCGCGTCGGGCGCGGGGGGTGTGATCTTCAAGGAGATCTCCGACGCCGCCTTGGACAGGTGCGATCGTGCGGATCGCCAACGGCGGGCGCGCAACTTCTGTGGGCTGCTCGGCACGACCGAGACCCCGGCGGTGCAGGCGATGATCCCGGGGTCGGCGTCCCTCGACGCACTGCCGCCATGGCAGCCTCACCTGGCCCGGTACCCGATCGCCGGTGACATCGACGTCACCGTCGGTGCGTTCGGGCTGGAGCAGGTCTTCGGTGTGGGCGACCTCGCGGTCTCGGTCGACTCGGCGGTGGCGGGCGCGAGTCTGGGCGTGGCCCCGTTCGTCGCCGTGTGCCACTCGTCGCTGTTCGACCTGTTCACTGCGATCGACGACTCGCCGTGCTCACACACGAACGAGCTCGCCAACCGCCGCGTCGAACGTCGCGTTCGCGACCTCGTCCGGGACGCGGTCAGGGACGCACCGGCGCGGTGAATCGCTCCTCGAGGCGGTAGAACCGCAGCGGCGTCTCCCAGAGGACCGCGGCAAGGGCCGCGTGGTCGAGCGCCGCGACTCCAGCGAGGAACTCGTCCACGGCGGTCGGAAACGCAGCGTCAGGGTGCGGGAAGTCGCTGGCCCAGATCACGTGGTCGGAACCCACCTGCTGGATCACGCTCGTCGCGAGCGCATCCTCGGGATCCGACGAGATCACGCACTGGCGGTCGAAGTACTCGGTCGCCGAGAGCGACAGGCCTGCACACTCGGTGCCTCGCATCCATTCGCGGTGCTCGTCGAGGCGTGCGAGCCAATACGGCAGCCATCCGGTCCCGGACTCGAGGAACGCGACCCGCATGGTCGGGTGGCGCTCGAGCACGCCACCCAGGGTGAGTGCGACCATCGCCGTCATCTGCTCGAGTGGGTGCGAGCACGCGTGGCGGGCGGTGAAGCTGGTGAAGCGATCCGATCCGATCGTCGTACCGGCCCGCAGGCCGAGCGCCTCGTGCACTGCGAGCACCCCGCCCGTCTCTTCGAGCGTGTTGTAGAGCGCCGCCCATGACGGCGCGTCGAGGTAGTCGCCGCCGAAGTGGTTGGGGCGAACGAGGACACCCGGGAGCCCCATCCCGGCGATCCGCCGTGCCTCGACTGCGGCGAGGTTCGGCTCGCGGGGGATCACGGCGACACCGGTGAGGCGGTTCGGTTCCGTGGCGCAGTAGTCGGCGATCCAGTCGTTGTACGAACGGCATGCCGCCGCCGACGTGTCGGGGTCGAGCTCGGGGAGGAACGGTACGAAGAGCCCGATCGACGGGAACAGCACCGCGGCGTCGATGCCCTGCGCGTCCATCGCCCGCAGGTACGACGGCGCGTCGAAGCCCGAGTCGAGCTGGTCGCGAAGCAGCTCGATGTCGCCGCACAGCTGCATCGGTGTGGTCTCGGGCAGGTCGAACACCGCGGTCCCGGGCGGCGCGAACTCGGCGAACACCCCACCCGGCTCGACCACGTGTGCGTCGGCGTCGAGGATCGCGAGCCCGCGTCGCATCGCCGTCAGACCGCGTCAGACCGTGCGACGAGCCGCGAGGCCGCCGTCGAGGGGGACGATGGCTCCGCTGATGTAGCGGGAGTGCTCGGATGCGAGGAAGACGACCGCGTCGCACACCTCGTCGCCGGTGCCGATGCGCCCCATGGGGTTCGTCGCCGCGATCTGTGCGCGCAGTGCCTCCGGGTCGGGCGCCATCGCGCTGAACTTCATGAACAGGCCGGTATCCGTGGCCGACGGCGCGAGCACGTTCACGCGCACCTTGTCGGACGCGTGCTCGATCGCAGCCTGCTTGCACAGGTTCACGAGCGCGCCTTTGGCGGCGCAGTATGCCGGGTGGCCCGGAGCGACGATGAGCCCGAGGGTCGAACCCATCGCGATGACGGAGCCGCCACCGCCGGCGACCATGTGGGGGATCGCGGCGCGCATGCACAGGAACGGGCCCTTGAGGTCGACGTCGAGGACGCGCTGCCAGTCGTGGTCGGAGAGGTCGATGACGGGTGTGACGCTCTCGACCGCGGCCGACAGGACGAGCACGCCGATGCGACCGACACGCGCCGCCTCGTCCACCATCGCCTCCACCTGGTCGCGGCGGGTCACGTCGCACGGCACCGCGATCGCGTTGTGACCTCGTGCGACGATCGCGTCGGCAACGCTCTGCGCGCCCGGCGCCTCGATATCGGCCACCACGACCGTTGCACCTTCGGCCGCGAGCCGGTGTGCGATGACCTCGCCCAGCCCCGAGGCACCCCCGGTGACGATCGCGACCTGATCCCCGAACCTCGTCATCCCGGGTCGACTCCGGCTCCGCCCTTCGGGCCCGCTCCGCCTGCGTCTCATCATCCGGGTCGACTCCGGCTCCGCCCTTCGGGCCCGCTCCGCCTGCGTCTCATCATCCTGGTCGACTCCGGCTCCGCCCTTCGGGCCCGCTCCGCCTGCGTCTCATCGGTACACCACCAGACCGCCGTCGGCGGGGAGTACGGCGCCGGTGATGTACGCCGACATGTCGCTCGCCAGGAACAGCGCGATCGCCGCGACATCCTCGGCCGTCCCGAGCCGACGCACGGGGATGTTCCGCTTCAGGCCTTCGACGAAGTCCTTCGCTCCGGGCGTCTTCTCGAGCACCGTGCGAAAGCGCGGCGTATCGATCGAACCGGGCGCGATGACGTTGGCGCGCACGCTCGGTCCGTACTCCACCGCGATCTGCTGGGTCAGCAGCACGAGCCCGGCCTTCGCGGCACCGTACGCGGCGTAACCCTCCGAGCCGATCAGCCCGAGGGTCGACGCGGTGTTGATGATGCTGCCGCCGTGACCCTCGAGCAGGTGGGGCAGCGCCGCCCGGCACGCCCAGAAGATCGCCGAGAGATTCGTCGCGATGGTGAGGTCCCACTCTTCTTCGGTGCACTCGACGAGCCGGCCCGACATCTGGACCGCGGCGTTGTTGTAGAGCACGTCGAGCCGGCCGTACCGCTCCATCGCCGCTGCGACCATCGCGTCCACATCGGCTCGCACCGAGACGTCGGCGTGAATCGCGATCCCCTCAGCCCCCTGCTCCTCGAGCATGCGGACCGTCTCGATCGCACCGTCGTCGTTGATGTCGGCGACGACGACGCGCGCTCCGTGGCCACCGAACAGGAGTGCCGCGGCACGGCCCTGCCCCGACGCCGCGCCGGTGACGAGCGCGACCTTTCCGGGCAGCAGCCGGGTGAAGTCGAGGGCCGCGGCCGGGTTGACCGCCGTCGTCATCGCTTCCACACCGCCACGACTTCGTCGGCCGTGACCGTGGCCGCGAGCAGTGCGAGGGTGTGCTCGATCATCGCGTCGGCGTACTCGCGCGGGACGCCGGCCACCGCGTCGGTCACGAGCGCGACCCGGTAGCCGCGATCCACGGCACCCATCACCATCCCGGTCACGCCGATGTTCACGGAGACACCCGTTGCGACGATCGTGCGCACACCGAGGTTCCGCAAGGTCTGGTCGAGGTCGGTCCCCGGAAACGGGGTGAGCCCGTGACGACGTGCGGCGATCACGTCGGATGGGTCGGGGCCGAGCTCGGGGACAACCGTGGCCGCGACGCTGCCGACGAGCGGATGCGGGTCGCCCTTCGCGAGCATTCGGAGCATCGGCGCGTTGTCGCTCGAGCCGGCCCGGTCGGGGCGGAACTCGGCCGTGCAGTGCACGACGCGTGCCCCGGCCGCGCGCGCCGCCCGCACGACCCGCGCCGCGTTCACGACCACGTTCCGGGCCGCGACCTCGTCGGCGAGCGAGCGGATCAGCGCGGCATCGCCCACGACCCCCCGCTGGAGCTCCATCGTGAGCACCGCGGTGTGCTCCGGGTCGAGCATCTCGACGAGATCGATGGCCACGCCGGCCACGTTACGGCCACTCGAGGTTCTCGGCACGCTCACCGACAACAGTTGTCGCTCAGCG
>JALHSW010000471.1 GCA_022865365.1 Acidimicrobiia bacterium
CGGCGGTGAGCGCACCCACCGCGGTCTTCTGCTCCTTCCGCCTGGGCGGCGCCGACGGGGTCTCGGTCGAGACCAAGAAGTGGGAGTGGGCAATTCGAGAGCTCGGCTTCACCTCCCGGCGCGTCGCCGGCGACTTCGCCGACGGGTTGCGCCCGGACGACACCTGGCTGCCGTTCCTGGAGATCGATCCTCTGCCCGGAACCCGGGCTGAGCCGGATGCGCTGAGCGCGGCCCTTGCCGGTGCTGACCTCGTCCTGGTCGAGAACCTCTGCTCGCTGCCGCTCAACGAGGACGCGGCAACGGTCACCGCCGAAGTCCTCGCCGGTCACGACGGCCGCGTGCTCTTCCACCACCACGATCTCCCCTGGGAACGCCCCGACCTCGCCCACCTCGAGGCGTTTCCACCTCGACACCCAAGCTCACTCCATGTGACGATCAATGAGCAGGCCCGCGTGGCCTTGGCGGACCGCGGGATCGAGGCACACGTGATTCGCAACGCCTTCGATCTGCACCCGATCCCCGGTGACGGCCCTGCGACGCGTCGGGCGCGGGGATTCGCGTCCGACGACGTCGTGCTCCTCCAGCCCACCCGCGCGATACCGAGGAAAGAGGTAGGTCGGGGCATCGAGTTTGCCGAGGCGATCGCCGCCCGCCTCCCGAACCGTGCGGTGCGCTTCTGGATCACCGGCCCGGCCGAGGACGGCTTCGGCCCCGAGCTCGCCCGGCTCGTGCACGACGCCGCGATCCCCGTCACGATCGGCCGTGCCGCTCGGCCCGAAGACGCCTACGCCGCCGCAGACGTCGTGGTGTTCCCTTCGAGCTGGGAGGGCTTCGGGAACCCGGTGATCGAAGCAACCGTCGCCGAACGTCCGGTGGTCGTGGCGCACTATCCGGTGCTCGACGAGCTCGTTGCTCTCGGCCTCGAACTCCTCTCGATCGACGAACCGGGCATCGTCGCCGACCTCGTGACGTCGGACTTCACGGCAGCCGTCGCGAGCAACCGCGTCGTGCTCGAGACGCACTTCGACCTGGCCGACCTCCCGGGCCGGATCGCCTCGACGTGGTCGACGGTAGGTTGGACGGACTGGTGAACGAGCAGACCGACCCCATCCTCGAACGCCGCGCCCGGATCGCGCACCTCGTCCAGCTGGCGCAACGCGTGGGCTACGCCGCGCTCCTGATCGCGATCGTGGCGTTCGCCGTCGGGCTGGTGACCGACTTTCCGAGCTGGCTCGTGACGCTCACGATCGTCGGGTTGGTAGCAGCGATCGTCATCCTCCCGATCCCGATCGTGCTCGGATACGGCGTTCGTGCCGCCGAACGCGACGAACGCCGGGAAGGCCAAGGCCCACCGATCCACTGAACACGCCGGGCGAAGGGTTCGATCCCTCGCCACAGCAGCACCTACCGTGTTCGAGCGCGGTCCTACCGCGCGTCCGCGAGGCAGAGGAGTCGACGATGCGCTACCGCCGTTTCGGGAGTTCCGACCTGGAGGTCTCCGAGGTCGGGTTCGGTGTGTGGACGCTCGCCAGCGACTGGTGGGGCGAGGTTGATGACAAGCCGGCGCTGTTGCGCGCCGCACTCGACGCTGGAATCAACTTCATCGACACTGCGCCGGTCTACGGGTCCGACGGGATCGGCGAGACGCTGCTCGCCGACGTCCTCAAGGCGTCGCGCGACGACATCGTGATCACGACGAAGTGTGGCTACGACATCGACGCCGAACGCAAGTTTCCCGGTCAGTCGGAGCGTCCGCACGACTGGCGCCCCGAGTCGATCCGCAAGCAGCTCGACGATTCGCTGCGCAGGCTCGAGACCGATCGCATCGAGCTGTACCAGCTCCACAACACGCGCATCGAGCCGATCCTCGCCGATGATCTTTGGGCCGAGCTCGAGAAGCTCCGCGCCGAGGGCAAGATCCTCGAGCTCGGTGTCGCGCTCGGGCCGGCCATCGGGTGGGTCGAGGAGGGCCTCGAGGCCGTCCGCACCCGGCCGATCGTGTCCCTCCAGACCGTCTTCAACATCCTCGAGCAGGAGCCGGGCCTGACGTTCGCCAACGAGCCAACGGTTCGTGATGGTCGCATCGGGCTCATCTCGCGTGTCCCGCACGCATCCGACGCTCTCTCCGGACGCGTCACGCCCGACACGGTCTTCCCCAAGGGCGACCATCGCGCTCACCGCAACAAGGACAACATGCTCGACAACTTCGAGAAGGCCGAGACGCTTTCGTTTCTGTGGGAGGGCACCGGCCGGACGATCGGCCAGGCGGCGGTCGCCGGGATCCTCGCCAACCCCGCGTTCACGACCGTGCTGCCCACGTGCACGAGCGTCGAAGAGATCCAGGAGTACGCCGCCGGCTCCGACCTCCCACTGGGCGGCGAGGAGAAGGAACGACTCAATGAGCTGTACGCACGGAACTTCGACCACGAAGACCGGTACGTGATGCCGTTGAAGTCGAGCGTCTGAGCCCTCGCGACATGGCCATTCGCCTTCCCGCCGAGCAACGGCGGCGCCAGCTCCTTGATGTCGCGTGTGGCGTCTTCGCCGAGCGCGGCTTCCATGCGACGGCGATGGACGACGTCGCGGCAGCGGCCGGCGTCACGAAGCCCGTGCTCTACCAGCACTTCCCGTCGAAGCGGGCCCTCTTCGTCGAGCTCCTCGAAGACGTCGGCCACCAGTTGCTCGGCGAGCTCGGAGTCGCAACCGCAGCCGTGACCAGCGGACGCGAACGCGTCGAGGCGGGCTTCACGGCCTACTTCCGCTTCGTAACCGGGAACGAAGCCGCGTTCCGTCTGCTCTTCGGCGCGGCGGTCCGCAACGATGCAGAGTTCGCGGAGATCGTCGAGCGCATCCTTGACGAGACGGCCGACGCGATCACCCAGCTCATCGACATCCCCGGTACCGCCGAACATCGGCGCGTCCTTGCCCACGCACTCATCGGCGTCGCCGAGGCGACCAGTCGCGATGCGCTCACCGACGACGGCAGCGCGCTCGAACCCGCAGTGCTCGCCCAGTGGGTGTCCGAGCTCGCCTGGTTCGGCTTGCGCGGCGTCCGTGCTGACGAGCCGGCTCGAAAGTAGCGGCACGCGACGACGGTCAAGCGTACGGACGGCCCTCACGCGCGTAGGCGGCGGCGGAGCGGAACAGATTGATCGCCATGAGGCTCGACTCGGCCTCAGCCCGGCGCTCGTAGATCGCGGCGACAGCCGTCTGCACGTCGGTTGCGTCCGGTGACGCTTCGAGCGCGTAGTCAGCGAGGTGGCACGCGAGTGCGAGATCGTCGGCGTCGGCCAATCGCTGCGCCTCGGCAACCAGCGCGCTCGCGCCGTTGGCCAAGACGGCGATCGCGTTCGCCACATCACGTCGGGGCGACGGCTTCAGCTCACTTGGGCGCCCCGAGTACCAGCCTCCGAAGAAGCGGATGACGTTCCGGACGATGAACTCGGCTTCGTCGTAGACCGGCTGCAACCACGGTGAGTCTGACGCGGGGAGCTCGACGCGTCGCACGACATCGACGTGTGGGGGGGATCCGGCCTCCAGCACCTCGACCGTGCGCTCGACGATCACCTCGAGCAGCTCCGCGGTCTCGAGCAGGATCCGCTGCACCAACGGGGCGTCGTCGACGACGGGTCCACCGTGACCGGGGGCAAGGCTTCGGGGCTGCTTCGCCGCCATCGCCCGTAACGCGACGGCCCAGTCCCAGGGGTAGCGCTGGACCTTCTGCGGGTTGCCGGCGTTGGGCACGCCCCAGATGATGAGATCACCGGGACAGAGGACGCCTCGATCCGGGCAGTACACCCAGGTGTGGTCGTCGGTCTCACCGCGCGCGTGGAAGAGCTCGAAGGTGACGCCACCGACCGTGATCGAGAGCTCGTCGTCGTAGAGCGTGTCCGGTGGGATCGCCGGTGCCGCGAAGTCGACGGTTTCCGCCGCGTCGACCGCGCCGCCGAACTGTCGGGCGTTCAACGAGCGGTTGTGGCTCGACGTACGGGTATATCGCTCGAATCGGGCCGGCATCGCGCGGTGGCCGATGACGCGTGGGGGCGCCTGCCCGCCGACGAGGAAGGAAGCGAGCCCGAACGCGTGGTCGACGTGACCGTGGGTGTAGATCGCCGTATGGACCGGCGCCGTCGTCGCCTGTCGGATCTCCTTGGCGAGATGAGGACCGAACGCCGTCGTGCCCGTATCGACGAGCACGAGGCCCTCATCGGTCTCGAACGCGGTGACCCCGCTGAGCAGCGACGAGAACCACGTGCGCTCGGCGACTTCGACCGGACCACCGTTCCAGAAGAACTTCGCCTCTTCCGGTGGACGGTGCCGCATCTCGACGAACTTGTCGGTCGGGTTCTGGACCGGGTTCTGGATCATGGGGAGGCTCCCTCGTCCCTCGGTGAAGTCCGGAGCATTTGACTACATTCCGGCCCATGCCGTTCGATCCGATCGTCGCCGAGACCACCCGCGTCGCGGACCACCGTGAACCGGTGATCGCGCACGCCGAGCAGACGGCCGCAGCCCGCGCCCGCCTGGAGGAGTACCGGTCGAAGCACGGGCGGAACCCGAACTTCTGTTGGATCCTGTTCGACGACGTGGGCTGGGGCGACTTCGGTTGTTACGGCGGTGGTGTCGCGGTCGGCGCACCGACACCGAACATCGACCGTCTCGCCCGAGCGGGGCTGCTCCTCACGTCCTGCTACTCGGAGCCCTCCTGCAGTCCGTCGCGGGCAACGCTGATGACCGGGCGACTCCCGATGCGCCACGGTCTTCTGCGCCCGCCGATGTACGGCGAGCCGGGTGGGCTCCAGGGTGAGGTCACGATCGCGTCTCTGCTCGCCGACGCCGGTTACACCACGCAGGCGGTCGGGAAGTGGCACATGGGTGAGAACCGCGAATCCCAGCCCCAGCACGTCGGGTTCGACGACTTCTACGGATTCCTGTCCGTCTCTGACATGTACACCGAGTGGCGCGATCCCTACTTCTTCCCCGAGATCGCGTACTCGGAGGAACGAACGAAGTGGATCGAGAACCAACCGTTCAACAAGTGCTTCGTGCACGCCACGCGCGGTGGTGACGCCGAGGACGTCGAAGAGGTCACCATCCCGGTGCTCTCGACGCTCGACGACAAGTGGGCCGCCTATTCCGAGGACTTCATCAAGCGGATGGGCGGCGGTGACAAGCCGTGGTTCCTGTATCACAACACGCGCGGTGCGCACTTCGACAACTACCCACTCGAGAAGTATCTCGGGTCATCACCGGCGAAGCATCCCTACAAGGACACGATCATCGAGCTCGACGACATCGTCGGGCGCCTGGTCGCGGCACTGCGCGAGACCGGACAGCTCGAGCACACGATGATCATGGTGTCATCCGACAACGGACCCGAGATGGAGACATGGCCCGACGCGGCGTACACACCGTTCCGGTGCGCGAAGGGATCGACCTGGGAGGGTGGCGTCCGCGTCCCGGCGATCATGGCGTGGCCGGGGATGATCGATGCCGATCACGCTTCCGACGGGCTCTTCAACTTCTCCGACCTGTTCCCGACGACACTCGCACTCGCGGGCGCCCACGCGTCGATCCCCGACGACCGCTTCATCGACGGGGTGGATCAGTCGTCGTTCCTGCTCGCGCCTGATGGTCGGTCGCACCGCAAGTACCACTACTACTGGCTGCAGACGATGTTCTCGGCCGTGCGCTGCGGTGAGTACAAGATGATGCTTGCGTCGATCTCCGACGACAGTCGCGACGTCATGAACCCCGGCGGCTTCACCGGAGTCGAGCAGAAGTACCCCTACGGACGCCTCTACAACCTCTACTTGGACCCGAAGGAGACGCACAGCTACCTGATCCGCAAGCTCGCGTACATCGAAGCGTTCACGAGTGGCATGAGCCATCACCTGCGTACCTTCGGCAAGTACCCACCGAAGAACGCCATGTCGCGCCCGAGCTAAGACCCGAGCGCCGACTCGATCGCGCCTACGAGCGCCGGGTCCTCGGGGTCGACCGTCGGCGCGAAGCGGGCGATGACCTCACCGTCACGCCCCACGAGGAACTTCTCGAAGTTCCACCGGATGTCGCCGTCGACACCCTCTGCGTCCGCCGTCTTCTCGAGCTCCGCGTACAGCGGGTGCTTCGCGTCGCCGTTCACCTCGATCTTCTCGAGGAGCGGGAACGTCACGCCGTAGGTCGTCGAGCAGAACGTCTGGATCTCGTCGGCCGAGCCCGGCTCCTGCTCGAGGAACTGGTTGCAGGGAACACCGACGACGGTGAAGCCCTGGTCGGCGTATTGCTCATGGATGCGCTCGAGCCCCTCGTACTGGGGGGTCAGCCCACACTTCGACGCGACATTGACGACGAGCGCGACACTGCCCTGCTGCTCGGCGAGCTTGCCGGAGCTACCGTCGATGGCGTCAATCGGGATGTCGTAGACGGACACGCGCTGCCTCCTGGATCCGGGTGGTCTGATCAACCTACCCGGGCTCAGCCGTTGAACGCCCAGGTACTCGCGAGGCTCATGCGGATGAGCGCGACCTCGTCGGGCTCGGATGCCGGCGCCGCGCCCGAATCGACCACCCATTCGGCAACGACACGCTCGTCGTCGGCATCCAGCCGGTCGAGGCGGGCCCGTCGATCGACGCCGTGCGCCATGGCCTCCATGCCGCTGCGCTCGGCCCGGGCGAGGAGGCCAGGAGAACCCGGGTGCCGAGGGTCGAGGAGCCCCGGGGTGGTGGGCGTCAGCGTGAGTCGCACCCGATCCCCGTCGACGTCGACCGCACGGTCGAAGCCCGGCGGAAGATCCGGTTGGAGCCGGAGCACCGCCGCGACGCCCTCGGCGCCGCCATCGCGGACGAACAGCCGATCCGCGAGGCGCTCGCTCGTAAGCCACGCAACACCAACCCAGTGCTTGGCCAGCATCGCTCGCACCACGTCGGCGTCAAAGCGCGCCGCGAGGGCGAGCTCGGCCGAGCTGACGAGCAGGTGCGACTGGACCTGGAACTCGCGCGCGACCGCAGCGAGTGCGGAGCTCGAGAGCGAGGTCAAACGGAAGTCGGGGTCGAACGAGCCGCGGTAGTCGACCATTCCCTCTGGTGCTGCTTCGCCCACCCGTTCGTTGCGGACGGACGCGAGGGGCAGCGCCGCCACTTGCTCGGTCAGCGCGGCCGGACCCACCGGATCGTTCTCGGGGTCGATGACGATCGTCCAGTGACAATGAGGATGACGATCGTCAGGTGTACGCGGCGGTCGGTGGATCGGCCGGATGCGCGCCTGCGGGTTCGTGGCGTATGCGGTTGCGTCGAAGGTCGGATCCTCGATCGTGTGACACATGCCGAAGACCCGCTCCTCACCGAACGGTTCGGCGTCGAGCAGCGCGCCGCAGTGGTCGAGCCAGAACTCGCCGTGGTGCTCGTCGATCAACTTGTAGGCCACCGACATGTACTCGTGCACGAAACCGACATCGAGCTGGAGCGCCTTCATGATCGCCGCGATGTCGTCGCCCTCGATGCCCATGAGCCGGCGCATGCGCCCCGTGTAGACCGGGCTCGCGCCCATCCAGAGATCGATGGCGACGTCGTTCATCTCGTCGAAGCCACCGGTCTGGAGCACGACCTGCGGGAGCAGCCCGCGGTTCACGAGCATGCCAAGGAGCATGTACTCGTGCGCGACCGCGACGAGCTGTGACCGATCGAGATCATCGAGCGCCCGGGCCATACTCGCTCCGCTCATCGACTTGTCTTCGCGGCGGCGTCCGTCATCTTCTTCCACGCGGCGATATCGGTCTCGTCCGCCGGGCGCCCGACGCGGGTCACGGTGTCGACGTCGCCGACCTCGGCGCGCAGCGCGGCGACCGTGCACTGCTCACGTGCTCTCGTCGCGAACGGGTCGAACTGGAAGTGCCGCATCGCGTTCTCGTGTGTGATCTTGCTCACCGCCGCATCGTCGACTCCTGTCATGAGCTCCTCGAGATTCTCGGGTGCTCGCGGCCAGAAGCTGTCGGAGTGCGGATAGTCGGACTCCCAGCACAGGTTCTCGATGTTGAACTCGTCGAGGAGCTTCATACCGATCCGATCGTTGATGAAGCAGCAGATGATGCGTTCGCGGAACAGCTCCGTCGGACGCAAGCCCTGGGGGAGCTCCTGACGCATCCAGCCATTGTGACGATCGAGCGTGTGCTCCGCGCGCGCCAGGAAATAGGGGATCCATCCGATATCACCCTCGCTGAGCGAGAAGCGCAGGTCGGGGAACCGATGCCAGAAGTCGGCCCACAGGAGATCGCCGAGTGTGTAGATCGCCATCGCGGAGGAGAGGTTCATCGGGACCGGTGGCGGTGCACCGGGAGTCGTCGACGCGCGCTTCGACGACGACCCGATGTGACAGCACAGCACCGTGGCGGTATCGCAGCACGCGGCGTAGAGCGGGTCCCACGCGTCGGTGTGCATGCTCGGCATCCCGAGCCCGACCGGGTTCTCCGAGAAGGTCACCGCATGGCAACCCTTGTGGGCGAGCCGCCGTATCTCCACCGCCGACGCCTCGACGTCGAACAGCGGGAGGATGCCGCACGGGATGAAGCGATCCGGGTGCGCACCGCACCACTCGTCGATGTGCCAGTCGTTGTAGGCGCGGATCATCACGAGGTTGATCTCGGGGTCAGGTCCGAGTTGCAGCACCTGACCGGCGAACCCAGTCCAGTTCGGGAAGTTGAGCCCCGCGATCTGCCCTCCGGCCGACATGTCACGCACCCGCTCGTCGACGCGGTAGCAGCCCGGTCGCATGTCCTCGTAGCGGGTGGGGCTCACGTTGAACATCTCGGGCGGCTTGCCCGCGACGGCGTTGAGCCCGAGGTTCCGGCCCCGGACGTCGCCGTAGTACCACTGCTGCGAGCCGTCGGCCTCTTCGACGACGCGGGGGGCGTACTCCCGGTAGCGCTCGGGCACGTGGGCGTCGAACATGTCGGCGGGTTCGCAGATGTGGTCATCGACCGAGACGAGGATCAGATCGTCGGCGTGCATGAGGGCGAGCGTAGGGCCTTCGAGCGCGGCCGCACGCCGTCCGGTACGACCATGAATCTCGGCAACCGGGAGGGAAGGTCATCAACCGGCGCGTCCTGCTGGTGCTCGCCGCCGCGCGTTCACGATCGGGATGGTGATCTACGGCTGCGGGTCAGCGCTGACCGCGGTGGCCCATGCTGCCGGTCTCGGTCACCCTCTTCGTCACCGCCCTGCTCGGGACGCGTGTCCTGCGCAATGTTGCGCCGCGCACCGTCGTGCGCATCGGCCGGACCGCCCACTTCTTGCCCCGAGCGAGGAGGTCGAAGCGCCGGCGTGATCATGCCCCCGGCTCGACGGGCTGCCGGCACTGTCGCGGCGGTGGAGATCTCGACGTAGCTGTCGTACCCCCCTGTCATCGTTGGGGGCATGTTCGAGATCAAACACATCGAGGCCGAGCTGGAGCGGGTGGTCGCCCGGCTAGAGCCGGGGCGCTTGACGGGTATGGACGCGGCCGAGCTCACAGAGTCCGCGGCGCGGATCGAGCGGTTTGGTGCGACCGCGAAGATGCTGCTCGCGCAGCGCGCGCTGGAGACCAACGCATGGCGGCGCCGGTCACACGCAGCAACCGCGGAGCAGTGGCTCGCCGAGGCGTCCGGCTGCACCGAAGGCGCGGCGCGCGAGGCGCTGGCGACCGTGCAGCGCCTCGACGAGCTTCCCGCCACGGCCGAGAAGCTCCGTGGTGGCGAGCTCTCGCTGCAGCAAGCCTCCCAGGTCACCGCCGCCGCGACCGCCGATCCCGGTGCCGAGCAGCGCCTGCTGCGCACCGCGAAGCGGTCCGGGATGCGCGAGCTACGCGCCGAGAAGGAACGCGTCATCACCGCAGCCGGCGACGAGGTCGAAGCCCATCGTCGGGCGAAGCGCGAACGACACCTCCGCACCTGGACTCGAGGCTTCGCGAGCCACGGTTCGTTCTCCGGGCCGACCGAAGACGTCGCTCGCATCCTCCACACGCTCGAGCCCCTCACCAAG
>JALHSW010000472.1 GCA_022865365.1 Acidimicrobiia bacterium
ATCCTGAACCGTTGCGGGCTGGGTCGACGCCGTCAGCGGGTCGGCGCGTTGGCGCAGCTGAGTGCGGCGACGACCGGGCTCCTCACCCAAGACGCGCTCGAGGGACCGTTCGGGTTCTGTCACTTCGCCGCCAACCCCGGTGACCTGGTCGCCTTGGACAGCTTCTTCATCGGCAAGCTCAAAGGCGTCGGCCCGGTCTGGCAGCTCACCGCAGTCGACACCGCGACTCGCTGGGCGATCTGTGAGGTCTTCGTCGGCCCTTCCACCGCGAAGATCGCCGCAGGGTTCTTGGATCGCACCATCCGCAAGCTGCGCCGCCTCGGAGTGCACGTCACCGGTGTGCTCAGCGACAACGGGCCCGAGTTCACCGGCAAGGACTTCACCGGTCATGTCACCGACCTCGGCATCACCCATCACCGCACCCCGCCGCGTTCCCCGAACCACAACGCGGTCTGCGAACGCTTCCAAGGCACCGCACTCCAAGAATGCTGGCGCCCCGCGTTCCACCGCCGCCGCTTCGACCGCCTCACCCAGCTCCGCGCCGAGATCGACACCTGGCTCGTCACCTACAACACCCGCCGCAAGAACAAGTCCGACTTCATGCGCGGTCGCACCCCTCGCCAGGTCCTCGACACGCACCACAAGAAGCGAGCAGCATGACCATCAACCACACGGTCCAACTGTCACCTCGACCCGTAGCCCGGAAGATCTAGCCCGTCCGGGACCGGCACCTGAATCGGACTGGGATCGGCGTGTGCTCCTGATGCAATGAAGGAGCGGGGCCTCCGCTCCCCGTGAGTGTCCCGGGCGTCATGCTCGGGTTGCTCACTACCCACGAAGAGGGAGGCCCGCTGTGTCGCAACAATACGTTGGGATTGATCTGCATCGTCGACGGTCGGTAATCGTGCGTACGGATGCCGCTGGTGAGGTGCTCGGGGAGGTCCGGATCGAGAACGATCCGTTGGCCCTGGCCGCGGAGATCGCCAAGGCGGGCCCAGAACCGGAGGTCGCGCTCGAGGCGACGTACGGCTGGTACTGGGCTGCGGATCTCCTGGCCGAGTGTGGCGCGCGGGTCCATCTTGCGCACCCGTTGGCGATCAAGGCGTTCGAGAACCGTCGGGTCAAGAACGACCGGATCGACGCGACGCTCCTGGCCGAGTTGTTGCGGATGGGGCGCCTCCCCGAGGCGTGGATCGCGCCGGTCCCGCTACGAGAGCTACGCGAGCTGGTCCGCTATCGCCACAAGCTCGTGGACTTGCGCTCGGGACTCAAGTGCCAGGTTCATGCGGTGCTCGCCAAGGTAGGGGTCCGGGTCCCGATGTCGGATCTGTTCGGCCTCGCGGGCACCAAGCTCCTCGATGACCTCGAGCTCGGCGACGCGTACCTGGTGCGCGTCGAGTCGCTACGCGACCTCATCATGAGTCTCGATGGCGAGGTGACGATGTTGGATCGCCGCATCCACGAACGCGTCGCGATGGACCCCGGCTATCGGGCCGTGCAGCAGATCCCCGGGGTCGGGCCTGTCATCGGGGCGGTGTTCGTCGCCGAGCTCGGCGACGTCACCCGGTTCCGTCACGCCAACCAGGTCGCGTGCTGGGCCGGGTTGACTCCGCGTCATCGTGAGTCCGACACCAAGATCCGCCGAGGTCGGATCACCAAGCAAGGCAGCCGACTCGTGCGTTGGGCGGCGATCGAAGCCGCCCGGGCGCCACGCTCACACAGTTGGCTCAAGAGCGACTACCACCGCCTCGCGGAACGACGCGGCAAGAACATCGCTGCGGTCGCCATCGCCCGCAAGATCGTCACCCTTGCGTTCTACGCGCTGCGCGACGGTGAGGTCCGCTGCCTCACCCGCGCCGCGTGACCAAGATCGGACGCAGCCGGGACTGCGAACTCGTCCAGGTCATGACCCCTCAGCACCACCGAGCGGGTCGAGCATCTGATTGAGTCCACCCGGCTGCAGCCGCACCGCTCCATGCCGCACGTCGTCGCGGCGAAGGGATGACTGACACCGACCGCGTGTCCCGCACCACCCCGTCACTGGAGCCGGCCAGCGTCCATCCACCACGACCAACCCCACCGAGCCCGCGGGGTCGACCAGTCGCGCCCCGACACCGCGGCTCGCGACCCAAAGCTCCCAGGAACAAAGCGCCGTACCCCCTTGACACGGCCCGCTCCTTCAGGGATGACCTGGGCGTTCGCGCGACCTCCCAGGTCAGCGGTACGAAGTGCACCTCGTGAGTGACCGTGAGTGACCGTCAGGTACTGCTCGTTAGGGCACGCGGAGGGCGCGCCGAACCGCTCGCCCTCGTCGTGGCGGTCCTGCTCGACCAGCCGGGGTCGCGGAACTAGCCGGTGAACGTGGGTGCGACCTGCAGCGCGACCGGACAGGTGAGGCCCGCAATCGCCAGACCACCCACGGTCGAGGCAGGGGGTCCAGCAGTGGTGAGGTCGGCGAC
>JALHSW010000473.1 GCA_022865365.1 Acidimicrobiia bacterium
CGGGCTCGGAGGCGGGATCTCGCGGTGCTCAAGACCCTCGGCTGCTCGCGGCGACAGGTCGGTGCCACGGTCGCGTGGCAGGCGACCACGCTTGCCGGCCTTGCGCTCATGATCGGGATCCCGATCGGCATCATCGCCGGCCGTTGGACCTGGCGCGGCTTCGCCGACGACCTCGGCGTCGTCTCGACCGTGGCCGTACCCGTACTCGCGTTCCTCGTAATCGCGGTCGTGGGGATCGCGCTCGCGAACCTCATCGCGGCCTTCCCGGCCCGCACCGCGGCCCGAACGAGCGCGGCCGTCGTGCTGAGGAGCGAGTGATGGGCGCGGTCCGGATGTGCGCGGCCGCGAGCCTCCGGAAGCGATGGGGCAGCGTGATCGCCCTCACGCTGCTGGTCGGGCTGGTCGGGGCATTCGTGCTCGCGACGCTCGCCGGCGCCGCGCGCACGGAGAGTGCGTTCACGCGCTTCCGCGACGAGACGCATGAGGCGGACCTCACCGTGTTCGTACCCGCCGCCGATGCCAAGTCCCTCGCCCGTCTGCGCGCAATTCCCGGCGTCGAGTCGGTCATCGTCCTTCACGGGCTCGTTGGGACGGTCGACGGGCAGGAGGCGGCCATCGGTGGCCTGCTCGATCCCACGCTCGTCGAGCGTCCCCGGATCATCGAGGGTCGGCGCCCGCGCCAGGATCGCGTCCATGAGGTCGCCCTCCCCGAGCCGCTCGCGGCGAACCTGCGCGCGCACGTCGGCGACACGGTCTCCATCGACGGTTTCACGGCGGAGCAGATCCAACGGGTCCTGACCGGTGAGCTGATCACCCAGCCGGCCGGCCCGAAGGTGCCGGTTCGCGTCGTCGGGATCACCCGCGCCCCGAGCGACCTCTCGATCCTGGGCACCCAGGGTGGCGTGATGTTCACGACGTATGAGTTCACGCGCCGGTTCGGCGACCAGTTCGGCTCGTTCGCGCCGTACGTGCTGCGGGTCAAGCTCTCCGACCCGGCGGCGGCCACGCCCTTCGTGCAGGAGGCTCGGAAGCTCCTCGCCCCGAAGGGGGAGCCCGGCGAGTTCCAGGTGGAGCCGACGTCGGAGACCGAAGGTGGTGTGCAGCAGTCGCTCGACGTGCTCGCGACGGGGCTCCGCATCGCGGCGCTGGTTGCGGTGCTCGTCGGGCTCGTGGTGGTCGCGATCGCCCTCCGCCGCTTCGGCGAGTACGACAGTCGGGACCTGCCCACACTCCGCGGGCTCGGAGTGTCGCGATTCGGACGCACGCTCGTTGTCGGCCTGCCGACCGCGCCGATCGCGCTGGGGGGAGCGGTGCTGGCGTTCGTGATCGCCGTCGCGGCGTCGCCGGTGATGCCGCTCGGTCTCGGGCGGCAGGCGGAACCCGATCCGGGCTTCGACCTCGACCTCCTCGTGCTCGGCGTGGGGGCCGTCGCCGTCGCGTTCGTGGTGATTGCGCTGGGGCTGCTCGCGGCGCAGCGCGTCGTTGCCGCTTCGGCGCGTACCGAGACGCCGACGTCGTCGAGTGTCTCGCGCGCTCTCGCGGGAGCACCCCTCACGCCTCCGATCGCGGTCGGGGCCTCGATGGCCCTCGACTCGGGGCGCGGCGCGAGCGCGGTCCCCGTCCGGTCCGCGATCGCGGGCGCGGTCGTCGCCATCACCGGAGTGGTCGCGGTCGTCGTCTTCGCGGCGAGTCTCGGTACGCTCGCAACGACCCCCGCCGCCTACGGCTACAACTGGGACACGCACCTCTACTCCGGTGCCCTGGCCCGGACCGACGTGGCGCCATCGTGCCGCTCGCTGCGCACCGCGGTTGCGGACGACCCGGCTATCGCGGCACTGGCGATCACGTGCAGCGACTCGCTCGAGGTCGAGGGTCATGCCGTCACCGGGTACGCGTTCCACTCGCTGAAGGGCGCCATCACGCCGACGGTGATCGACGGCCGGGCTCCCCGCGCCGCACACGAGGTCGCGCTCGGGCGCGACACCCTCGATCAGAGCGACGCCGGGCTGGGCGACCGAGTGCAGATCGTCGGGCCGGACGGACGACGCACGTACCGGGTGGTCGGCACGGTCGCGCTGCCGTTGTTCACCGCGCCCGCAGGGGAGATCGGGAACACCCAGGCCGTCGCCGACGGGGCGGTGCTGACGAGCGCCGGCCTGCGCTCGTTGTCGGGGACCGAGGACGGTGTTTACACTCCGATCGTCGTTCGTTGGAAGTCCGGCGCCGATCTCGTCGCGGCCCGGCGTCGGCTGGCCGCGCTCCCCGAGGGCGTGGGCCGCCCACTCTCGGCCATCGTTCCCCTGGAGGTCGACCGGCTCCAGCAGATCGACACGCTCCCCTGGGTGCTCGGCGCGTTCCTCGCACTCATCGGGATCTTCGGCGTCGGGTACGTCCTCGTCAGCAGCGTCCGCCGACGCGGCCGCGACCTCGCGGTGCTCAAGACGCTGGGCTTCCGGAGGCGGCAGATCGGCGCGAC
>JALHSW010000474.1 GCA_022865365.1 Acidimicrobiia bacterium
CCGTGCGACGCGCTGATCGTCGACGTCGAAGGGGAGTGGAACGGTATCGGCTACTCGGGCACGAACTCCGGTGGGAACCTGGTGGTCGCCCGCTCCAGCTTCCACGACAACCGGATCGGGATCGTGCCCAACAGCGAGACCGGCGAGGCAAACCCACCCCAGCGCGTGGCGAGCATCGTGGGGAACCACGTCTACGACAACGCCAACGACCAGGCAGCCGGGATAGAGATCGCGCAGATCGCCGGCGGCAGTGGGATCCTCGTCGCCGGCGGTCGGCGCGACACCGTCGAGCGCAACCTGGTGACCGGACATTCCAACATCGGGATCGGCGTGATCCCGCTGCCCGAGAAGCTCCTCGATCCGTCGAGCCCGACCGCGCGCAACTTCGACGCGCTCGAGAACACCGTCCGATCGAACGTCCTGAGCGGCAACACCTACGACCTCTTCGCCGTCACGTCGGTCGACGATCCCACGGACGGGGGCGGGAACTGCTTCTCCGACAACGTCGCGTCCACGACGGTTCCGGCCGATCTGCAACAGGTGCTCCCGTGCGGTGCGCCCGCAAGTGCGTTCGAGGCCGACGTCGGCCTCCTCGCGGCATTGTTCCTGGCCGAGAAGCCACCCGCGCCCACCTTCGACGCGGTGGCGCTGCCCGATCCGCCCGCGCTCGCCAACATGCCGCGGGCCAAGAAGGCGGCGGCCCGACCGGCGACGAACGAACCGAGCATCCGCATCAGCGTGAAGACGCTCCGGACACCGACCGGCTAGCCAGGCCGCTCGAACAACCGGGCCGTCCCCCGTTCTCGGCACGTTCGCCGACAACTGTTGTCCCGCAGCGTGCCGAGAACCACCGGGCCGCGCGCGTCAGTGGCCGGTGGTCGACCCGTCGGCCAAGACCGCGTGCGGGAGGCAGAGGTCGTCGTACTCGGCGATCTGGATCGGCGGCGCGTCGTCGCCGCAGGTCGGGCACGTGGGGTCGCGACGCACCTTGAACGTGCGGAACGACTGCTCGAGCGCGTCGTAGGCGAGGAGGCGTCCGATGAGCGGGTCGCCCAGGTCGAGCAGGAGCTTGATCGTCTCGAGCGCCTGGATCGAACCGATGATGCCGGGCAGCACCCCGAGCACCCCGGCTTCGGCGCAGCTCGGCGCGAGCTCGGGCGGCGGGGGCTCCGGGAGCATGCAGCGGTAGCACGGCCCCTCGTAGGGCTTGAACACCGTGACCTGACCCTCGAACCGGAAGATCGAGCCGTGCACGACCGGGATGCGGGTGAGCACCGACGCGTCGTTGAGGAGGTAGCGGGTGGGGAAGTTGTCGGTGCCGTCGATCACGACGTCGTAGCCCTCGACCATGTCGAGCACGTTGTCGGCGCCGAAGCGCACGTCGTAGGTGACGACGTCGACGTCGGGGTTCAGCAGCGTGATCGTCTTCTTCGCCGAGTCGACCTTGCGCTCGCCGATGCGGTCCATGTTGTGGAGGATCTGGCGCTGCAGGTTCGACGCATCCACGATGTCCATGTCGACGATCCCGAGGGTGCCGACGCCGGCCGCGGCGAGGTACAGCGCCGCCGGTGAGCCGAGCCCGCCCGCGCCGAGGAGCAGGACCTTGCTCTCGAGCAGCCGCTGCTGACCGGCCTCACCGACTTCGGGGAGGAGCAGGTGGCGGCTGTAGCGGTTGCGCTGCTCGGGGTTGAGCACGGCCGGCGTCGTCCACGGCCGCCCCTCGTTCTTCCAGCGGCCGAAGCCGCCGGCCATGGAGACGACGTCGGTGTATCCGAGGGTCTGGAGCGTCTCGGCGGCGAACGCCGAGCGGGTGCCGCCGGCGCAGTAGATGACGACCGGGCGGTCATGATCGGGGATGCGGTTCTCGATCTGGGCTTCGAGGTGGCCCCGGGGGACGAAGAGCGCTCCGGGGATCGTGCCCTGCTCGTACTCGTCGAGCTCGCGCACGTCGAGGAACGTGGTCGCGGGCAGGAGCGGTTCGGCCGTCGCGGGATCGATCTCTCGGATGCGCTCCTTGGTCTTCGCGAGGAGCTCGCGGAAGCCGGCCATCAGGGTGCCCTTTCGAACGAGTACGTAGTGAAAGCCTACCCGAGAGGTCGGATATTCCCAACTCCCCGTTTCCCGGCTTCTCGGCACGCTGACCGACAACTGTTGACCACCAGCGTGCCGAGAAGCCTCAGATGAGCGCCACGATCGCCGGGAGGATCTCGCCGAGCTGGTCCGGGATCACGGCGTCGGCGACATCGTCGAACGGCGTGGCCTGGGCGTTGAGGATCACGAGCCGGGCGCGGTTGGCGATGGCGGCGTCGGGGAGCGCGGCGGCGGGGTACACCCCGAGCGACGTCCCTGCGGCGACGAACACGTCCGCGCCCCCAGCCGCGCGTTGGGCCCGCTCGAGGTCCTCGGGGACGAGGTTCTCACCGAAGCTGATCGTCGCCGACTTGAGGATGCCCCCGCACTCCGCGCACGGCGGGTCGTCCTCGCCGGCTCGGACGCGGTCCAGCACGGGACCCATGGGCCCCCGCCAGGTGCACGTGAGGCACTTGGCGTCGTGCACGGTCCCGTGGATCTCGACGATCCGCTCGGGTGACGACCCGGCCCGTTGGTGCAACCCGTCGACGTTCTGGGTGACGAGGGTGTGCAGCGCGGCCTTGGTCTCGAGCTCGGCGAACGCACGGTGCCCGGCGTTCGGCTCCGCGCTCCACATCTCGCTCCCGACGCGGTTGCGCCAGGCGAGGCGCCGTACCTCGGGGTCGGCCACGTAGTACCGCAGTGTCGCGGTCTTCTCCGCGGCCGGGTTCTTCGTCCACAGACCCTGGGGGCCGCGGAAGTCGGGGATGCCCGACTCGGTGGAGATGCCGGCGCCGGTGAGCACGACGATCTGGCGTGCGTCGCGCAGCCATCCGGCGATGGCGTCGAGGTCGGTCGTCATGGATCCGCAACGATAGTGACGGACGAGAGCTGGTCCTTCTCGGCACGCTCGCCGACAACTATTGGCGCGCAGCGTGCCGAGAACGCGAGACGGTACCTCTCCGCGCGGCCTCCAACGGCGAGGACCGGCTCAGCAGTCGGCGAGCGCGCGGAGTGCCGTGCAGATCTCGTCACGGCGTTCGGCGTCGATCTGGGTCACGAGCTGGGCCATGGCATCGAGCATGGCAATCCGCAATGCGTTACGTCACGCAGGCTCAACGCAGGCTCAGGTCAGGCGGGACCTTCAGGTCAGGCGGGACCTTCAGGCCGGGTGGTCAGACCGGCCTCGGCTGCCGCCTCGGTGTGGCGCTGCTGGGCCCAGCGTGCCGCGTCATGACAGATCGCCGGGTGAAAGCCGGTGGAGTACAGGACGCGCTCGGCGTGGCCGGCGTCGGCACCCTCTTCGAGCAGCACGAGCGCGAGGCAGCGGGCGCGGCGCCGGGCCGGTGCGTCGGGGGTCTCGGCGAGGCGCGCCTGGGCCCACTCGGCGTGGGCTGCCTGGAGGCTCGGCGGGAGACGGCGCACGTGACGACGGTTCGCGGGCGGGAGGTTGCGCCGCACCGCGACCGTCTCGTGACCGTCGGAGCAGGCGAGCTCGAACGTCTCGAGTCGGGCCAGGCTCCGCACGACGGGCGAGCTGTGCCCGGCCCGTTCGCCGAGCCCGAGCGCCTGGGAAGCGGTCGCCACCGGCAGCTCGACCGGGCCGGGGCGCGCCTCGAACTTGGTCGCGAGGTGGCGCAGCAGGAGCAGCGCGGTCGGCCCGAGTGTCGGGAGCCAGAACGTCTCGACGTAGAGCGAGCGGGGGTCGTGGCCGACGGTGTCGAGCACCGGGTCGGGCCAGGGGCAGATGGTGAGGGTCGTGGGCATGCAGGCCTCCGGGACGGGTGTGCCGTCGACCCGACGCGCTCGGGCCCGTGACCGGCGGCCGAGCGGCAACCGGTCAAACCTCAGGAGATGCCGAAGCCCGCCCACTGGCGCTCGTCGGGACGCTCG
>JALHSW010000475.1 GCA_022865365.1 Acidimicrobiia bacterium
CCAGCGACATCGCCATCTCGGTGGAGGACTCGATGTCGGAGAAGACGATGGTGATGGTCCCGCCGGCGGCTGCGAGCTTGGCGACCTTCGCGCGCTACTCGTCGACCGCGTCGGCGACCGCGTCGATCGACGTCATGCGCGCCCCGGAGACGTCGGCCTTGCCCCGCACGACCGCGGCGCCGCCCGCCGCGACCGTCGTCCCCCGCGGGCCACTGCTCGCGCCGGTGATGGGCATGGGCTTCCTCGGCAAGCGGGCTCGGCCGGCCGTCGGGAGCAGCTGCAGCTCGGTGTGCCCAAGGCACACGACGTCGGTCTCCGAGAGCGGGACTGACGTCTCCACGGCAGCGCCGTTCAGGGTCGTGCCGTTGGTGCTGCCGAGGTCCTCGAGCATGAGCGTGTCACCGTCGAGCCGCAGCACCACGTGGCGACGCGAGACCTCCGGGTCCGAGAGCAGCAGCCCGTCACAGTCACGACCGATCTCGACGGTGTCGCGCACGGCGAGGACCAGCGGCTTGCTCTTCGGCTGGCGCACCTCGACGAGCGGGTACCCGGTGTCGGCATCCCGCTCGGCGCGTCCCGGAGCCTTGGGTGCGGAGCTCGTGTCGTCGATCCAGCGATCGTACCGGCCGGGCCCCCCGTGCGCCCACTCGGCGAAGGCGAGCGCTCGCTGCCGCCCCGGTCCGGCCGCCGCGGTGCGGGCTCGGTGGATGGGCTAGGTTGCCGCGATTCACCACGGCGCTGCCGGTCGGCGGGAAACCACCGGTTGTCGGCGCCACCGACGGGTCGACGACAGTGGGGGCTGGCACGCCCGATGGTTCAGGTCGCTCAGACGCCGGTGCAGAGCGCGCTCCCGAGCTACGAGGTCGGGGGTGAGCTCGGTCGGGGCGCGATGGGGGTGGTGCTCGCCGGTCGGCACCGCCAGCTCGAGCGCGACGTCGCGATCAAGCAGCTGCCGCCGGCGTTCGCGGCCGACGAGGAGGTCCGCCACCGGTTCGGCCAGGAAGCGCGCACGCTCGCCTCCCTCGCGCACCCCCACATCGTGCCGGTCTACGACTACGTCGAGCGCGAAGGTCTCTGCCTGCTCGTCATGGAGGCGTTGCCGGGCGGGACCCTGTGGGACCGCTTCACCGGTGAGGGGATCACGATGGCCACGGCGTGCACCGCCGTGCTCGCCACATGCGCCGGGCTCCACTTCGCGCACCAGCGCGGCGTGCTGCACCGCGACGTCAAGCCTGAGAACCTGATGTTCGCGTCCGACCGCACGCTCAAGATCACCGACTTCGGCATCGCCCAGGTGTTCGGCGGCGACGAGACCGTCACCACAGTCGACGGCTCGGTCATCGGCACGCCCGCGTACATGGCACCCGAGCAGGCCGAGGGCAGCGCCTGCGATCCGCCCGCAGACGTGTATGCGACCGGGACCGTCCTCTCCGAGCTGCTCTCGGGATCGCTGCCCGTCTCGATCGAAGGTGGCTCCTTCGAGGTGCTGGAACGCCGGGTGCACGGGGACCCGGTGTTGCTCGTCGACGTCGCCCCCAACGTGCCCGGGCCGCTGGCCGACGTGACGATGCGCGCGATCGCGCGCGACCCCGACGACCGGTACCCGAGCGCCGAGGCGTTCGGGGTTGCGCTGGCCGAAGCCGCGACGGAGTCGTTCGGCTCCGGCTGGGTGGGGCGCGCCGACCTCTCCCTGGTCGCGACCGGGCCGATCGCGATCGCGGCCGGACCCGCCGTGCCGAGCACGGAAGACGCGGCCCCGTCGATCGGGGGAGACGCGACCACGGTGACGGGTCGCGAGACCATGATCGCGGGCAAGGGCGCGCCGATCCCCCAGGATCCGCCGCTGCGCATGCGCGCCACCGCCGTGCACCGCGCCGGCGTGCGCATCGACGAGCTCAGCCCCGAGGACCTCGTCCGAGTCGACGACCTCATCAAGCCGCCGAAGCCACCGCGCGTCGCGCTCGCGATCACGGCCGTCCTGCTGGCCCTGCTCGTGGTGCTCAGCGTGCTCGGCGTCGGGACGGCCGAGCCCGCGCCGAGCACCCTGCGCCCGGGCACCGTGCGGGTTGCGGGCGTCGACATCACGTCGGGGCGCACCGTCGCGGCGGACCTCGCCCACGACGTGCCCGTGCGCGTGCGGCGGCTCCCGGCGGGTGCCCGCGACGCCGTGTACTTGCGACTCGGCTTCTCGGCGCTCGGACTCCAACTGCCACCGTCACGCTCAGCCGTGCTCGTGCCCGCCCCCGGCGGCGGCGCGCGTGCCGCGATCGACGCCCAGCGCGTGCGCGTGCTCATGAGCGGTAAGGTGACCGGGCAGCTGCGCTTCCTCGACGCGAACAAGCGCGAGCTGCGCTCCGACGAATTCCGGTTCCGGGCCGAGCGGCCGGCGGTCCTCGCCGCCAACGGCCTCGTCGGGCTCCTCATGCTCGCCTTCGTCGTGACGTACGGGTGGTCCCTCAGCCTGCCGCTGCGGCGAGGACGGAGGAGCACGTCGGCCTACGTCGGGATGGCGGTCCTCGGCGGCGTCGCCGGTGCTGCCGTCGTCGATGTCGCGTGGGCGCTCGGGGGGCCGCAGCCCACGTGGAGCACCCTGCTCGTGGGCGTCGCACTCGGGGTCGGCGCCTTCGTTGCCGTCGCGCGCGCGATCCTCGTCATCGGCCGCCGCCGCCGCCTCGAGCGCGCCCGGGCGCGCAAGGCGCCACCGGAGGACACGGCTACGGACACGGCACCGGACCCGGTCGCACCCGGGGCGCCGGTCAAGTCCGAGCAGCCCGCCGCACCTTCGATGCCCGCGGCACGGGCGACGTCCGTCGCGGCCACGTCCAAGGCACGCGAGACCACCGTGGCCTCGACCCCCGGCGCACGCGAGACCACCGTGCCCTCGACCCCCGGCGCACGCGAGACCACCGTGCCCTCGACCCCCGGCGCACGCGAGACCACCGTGGCCCCTCATGCAGAAGAGGCGCCCGACGGCAAGCGCCGGCGACGCTGGCGGCGTGGGAAGACCGAGGCCCCCGACGCATCCACGGAACCCGAGGGGCCCGAGACCTCGCCCGCCGATCCGGAAGCACCCCAAGCCCCAGAGGCCTGAAGCATGCGAGCGCGGAGCGCGTCCTTGTCGGCGCTGGTACCCTTCTCGTGGGACACATTGAGGTAAGGGGAAGCAAGTGGGGCCGTGGACTCGCCGTTCGATTCGGGCATTGGCCGGGCTCATCGCCGTCCTGGTGCTCGCCGGTAGCGTCACGATCGCGCTCCCCGCGTTCGCCAGCGGGAACGGCAACCAGTGCGACGGTCCCGACACGCACGGCGGACCGAGCAACCAGCCTGGGCACGGGCCCGTGCCCAGGCTGGTTGCTCGGTCCGCCGTGCGTGTCGGGACCGTCGCACTGGTTGCCGTTCC
>JALHSW010000476.1 GCA_022865365.1 Acidimicrobiia bacterium
CTCGCCGACCGTCAGATCACCGTGCACGACGGCGACCAGGTGCTCATCCAGGAGCCGGCCGCCATCGGCGCGAGCGAGACCCCGACCCCGCCCGGCAAGTACTTCCTGCGCGTCCTGCTCAAGGCCCCCGACCCGAACACCGTCTACGGCCCGTACGCGTACGGCCTCTCGGCGCATTCCGACGTCCTCACCACGTTCAACGGGGGGGACGGCGAGATCGGCATCCACGGCAACAACGACGCGTCGGTTCTCGGCAAGGACATCACCCACGGGTGCGTCCGGATCAGCAACGAGAGCGTCACCCGGCTCGCGGGGATCCTGCCGCTCGGCACGCCCGTCGACATCGTCGCCTGACGCTACCCTCCGGTCGGTCGGCCTCACCCGAGCGGGCCTCATCGGAGAGGGACGCGATGCGCATCGAAGGCTCGAAGATTCTCGTCACGGGAGCGTCGTCGGGGATCGGTGCCTCGCTCGCTCCGATGCTCGCGGCCAAGGGTGCGACCGTCGGCATCGTCGCCCGTCGCAAGGAACGTCTCGAAGCGGTGCTCGCCCGATGCGCGGAGCACACCCCCGACTCGCGCCTCTGGAGCGCAGACCTCGGCGATCTCGACGCAGCCGAGCGCGTCGCGCTCGAGGCGTGGGATGCCTTCGGTGCGGTCGACTGCCTGGTCAACAACGCCGCGATCCCCAAGCGGAGGCCGGTGCCGCGGCTCACGACCGACGAGATCGACACCGTGATGCGAATGAACTTCACCTCACCGATCCACATGACGATGGCGCTCCTCCCCCGTTGGCTCGAGCGTGACGCCGGGTGCGTGGTCAACGTCTCGTCGATGGGTGGCCGCATCGGGATCGCGCACGAGGCCGCGTACTGCGCGTCGAAGTTCGCGCTCTGCGGTTGGAGCGAATCAATGGCGATCGATCTCCACGACACCAACATCGAGGTGAAGCTGGTGCTCCCGGGCTCGATCGAGACGGAGATCTGGGATCTCCCCGACAACGACCCCGCCCTCTACACGGGGCCTTTCCTGCCGGCCGAGGAGTGCGCGCAGAGCATCATCGACGCGATCGAGGGCAACGGCTTCGAGTACTACGCGCCACCGGAGCTCGCCGGTGGCTTCGGCAAGGCAGCCGACGTGGTCGTGGGCAAGACCAAGCACCCCGACGCGTTCATCGATGCGATGGCCCAGATGGCGCGGAGCGACGCGCGCTAGACGACCGTCGAGACGGCCGACACCTCGACGGGGATCCCGTTGAGGATGGCGTTGCCCGACAGCGGATCGAGGGTGGCTCCGTCGGTCAGCACGTTGCTGTTCACACCCGGACGCTTCCCTGCCACGGCGAGGTCGGTGCCCTCGACGCCGTGCCCCCACCCGTGCGGGAGGCTCACGACGCCCGGCATCACCGAGTCGGTGATCTGCACCGGAGCGTCGATCGCACCGACGCGCGAGGTGACGTGTGCAGTTGCGCCGCCGGTGAGCCCGAGTCGCCCCGCATCGTCGGGATGCACGTGGAGCGTGCACCGTTCCTTGCCCTTCACCAAGACCTCGAGGTTGTGCATCCACGAGTTGTTCGATCGGAGATCACGACGTCCGACGAGCACGATGCTTGCCCTGGCAACAGGATCGGCGGCAGCGTCGAGCGACGCACGGAGCCGGGCGACGTCGGCAACGAGCGGCGCAGGCGCGAGCTCGATCTTGCCGCTCGCGGTCCGAAGCATCTCGGGGATCCGAGGCTGGAGTGGGCCAAGGTCGACGCCATGAGGGTTCGCTTCGAGCATCGCGAGCGAGAGACCCTCGCCGCCGGCGAACCCGTCGCCGTACGGACCGGTGCGCAGCATCAGGTCGAGGATGCGCTCAGGACCGCGGCGGGGCGCGAGCTCCTCGTGGATGTCGGCCGGGTCATGTCCTTCGATGTTCGATCCCGACCGGCCCACCGCCTTGTCGACGAGCCCGCTCACGACGAAGTCGTCGAGCGCGTGGGGATCAGCGGCGGCGCCCTGGCCCGCGAAGATGTTCGCGAGGCGCAACATGATCTCCCACTCATGCATCTCCCCCGGCTCGAGCTCGACGAGTGGTGGGGAGTAGTTCGCGATGTTGCGGACCGAGAGCTGGTAGAAC
>JALHSW010000477.1 GCA_022865365.1 Acidimicrobiia bacterium
GGATCTCGATGCGGACCTTGGGCACGAAGTCGATCGTGTACTCCGCACCGCGGTACACCTCGGTGTGACCGCGTTGGCGCCCGAACCCCTGCACGTCGGAGACGGTCAGGCCCTGCACGCCGAGGTCCTTGAGTGCCTCCTTCACGTCGTCGAGCTTGAACGGCTTGATGATGCCAACAATGAGCTTCATGGGGAATCGCGTCCTTTTCCTCGGCGCTCTCGGAGTCCTCGGCGCTCTCAGACCCGGTCCAGTGCGTAGCCGGTCTCACTGTGCTGGGTGAGGTCGAGGCCGGTCTCCTCGTCCTCGGCACTCACCCGGACGCCGCCCGGCAGAACCTTGTTCAGCACGACCATGATCACGAGCGTCACGACGAACGAATAGACCATGACCGAACCCGCAGCGAGCGCCTGCTTGCCGAGGAGGTCGAACCCTCCGCCGTAGAGCAGGCCGTCGGCGCCGGCGCCGTTGATGCTCACGTCGGCGAACAGGCCGAGCAGGAGCGTGCCGAGCAGACCGCCGGCCAGGTGCACGCCGATGACGTCGAGCGAGTCGTCGTAGCCGAACCTCGACTTGAGGCCGACGGCGAGCATGCACACACCGCCGGCGATCGCGCCGATGTACATCGCCGACATCGAGCCGACGAACCCCGCACAGGGGGTGATGGCGACGAGCCCGGCGACGGCACCGGACGCCGCGCCGAGCGTCGTCGCGTGCCCGCTGCGGAGCTTCTCGACCGCGAGCCAGCCGAGCATCGCAGCCGAGGCCGCGAGGTGCGTGTTCACCAGCGCCTGGACTGCCACACCGTTCCCGGCGAGCGCGGACCCGGCGTTGAACCCGAACCACCCGAACCAGAGGATCCCCGCGCCGATCAGCGTCAGCGGCAGGTTGTGCGGCGGCATCGGGTGGTTCGGCCAACCCCGACGCTTGCCGAGCACGAGGATGGCCGCAAGCGCGGCGATCCCCGCGTTGATGTGCACGACGGTGCCGCCGGCAAAGTCGAGAGCACCGTCCTTGAACAGCCATCCCGTGGGAGCGAAGACCCAGTGCGCCACCGGCGCGTACACGAGAATCATCCAGAGGCCGACGAACCAGACCCACGCCTTGAACTGCATGCGGTCCGCGACGGCGCCGCTCACGAGCGCAGGAGTGATGACGGCGAACATCATCTGGTACACGCAGTAGAGCAACGGTGGGATCGCGAGCGCGACACCGACCGGGAACTCCTTCGCCGTGTTGTTCATGAGCGCGAAGTCGAGGTTCCCGATGAACTCGCCGGTACCGCCGAACGCGAGCGAGTACGCGATGACCGCCCAGAGCACGCTGACGATCCCGAGACAGAAGAAGTTCTGCATCAGCATGGCCAGCACGTTCTTGGCTCGCACCATGCCGCCGTAGAACAGCGCCAGGCCCGGGGTCATGAACATCACGAGCCCGGTCGAGACGAGCATCCAGGCGGTGTCGCCCGCGTTGATCTTCACGTCGCCCCCCATGTCGCGCCCGATACACGGGCACGGATGTTGTTCAGGTCGGCGACAGGGTAGCCAGACCGCGGCGGACCCGCACCGATGGGGCCGTCGGCCGTCCACACCCAGCGGCGGGAGCTACACCCAGCGGTGGGGGCGGACCAGGCGGGGTGTCAGGTCGTCGGCGGGCTGGGGTGGTGCGAACAAGAAGCCCTGCGCCGCATCGACGCCGAGTGATCGCAGGATGTCGAGCTGGGCTGTGCTCTCGACCCCTTCGCCCGTGACGGTGACCCCGAGCGCGTGACCGAGGCTCACGACCGCCGCGACGATGGCCGCGTCCTCGGGCTCGCTTCCGAGGCGCCCGACGAAGGTCCGGTCGATCTTGACCTCGTCGACCGGGAACTGCCGCAGGTAACCGAGGGCGGAGTAGCCGGTCCCGAAGTCGTCGATGCTCGCCTGCACGCCGAGCGCCTTCAGCGCCTTCACTGCTCTGATGCCGGCGTCGACGTCCTCCATGAGCACGGTCTCGGTGATCTCGATGCACAGTGCGTCGGCATCGAGACCGGTGCGATCGAGGATGCCCGCGACCAGGTCGGCGGCGTCAGCGTGCACGAGCTGGCGACCCGACAGGTTGACCGAGACCCGGAAGCGACTCGGGTCGGGAACGCTGCGACGCCTCTCGACACCGCGCCGACACGCCTCCTCGAGGACGATCCCGCCGATCGGGACCACCAGGCCCGTCTCCTCGGCCTGCGCGAGGAAGTCACTCGGCGCAAGCAATCCTCGCTCTGGGTGTTGCCAGCGGACGAGTGCCTCGACACCGATGCACACGCCGTCGTCGAGCGAGATGACCGGCTGGAAGAACACGCGGAACTCCCCGCGGGCGACCGCTCGGTGGAGGGCGTTCTCGATCTCGTGCCGGTCGCGCGCACGCTCGCGCATGTCTTCGTCGAAGATCTCGACGCGGCCTTTGCCCATCTCCTTGGCGCGGTACATCGCCGCGTCGGCGTCACGAACCAGTGCCTCCGGACGTTCGAAACCAGTCAGACCGATCGCGATGCCGATGCTGGCGCTCACGAACTGCTCCTCGCTCTCGACGAGGAACGGTTCGTGCAGCGCGTCGAGCAGGCGCTCGGCAACCCCGATCGCCTGCCGGTCGGCCGAGACCGCCAGGAGGTCTTCGCACAGCACCGTGAACTCGTCACCCCCGAACCGGGCGACGATGTCGCCGGGACGCAGGGCGGCCGACAGTCGTTGCGCCAGGGCGGCGAGGAGCTCGTCGCCGGCATCGTGGCCGAGGCTGTCGTTGACGACCTTGAACCGGTCGAGGTCGAGGAACAGCACCGCGAGCGCCGAACCCGACCGTTGCGCGCGGCGGAGTGCGTGCTCGAGGAGCTCGCCGAAGAGGGTTCGGTTGGGGAGCGCGGTGAGCGGGTCGTGGTGTGCCTGATGCGCAAGCCTGTCCTCGAAGGCCGAACGCTCGATCGCGATCGAGGCGAGCTGCGCCACCGATTCGAGCATCGATTCCTCTGCGGATGACGGCTTTCGGGCCTCGTCGACGTACGCCGCGAAGGTCCCGAGAACCCGCTCGTCCGACGACGCTCGGATCGGCACGGACCAGCAGCCGTGGATCGCGTGCTCGCGCGCGAGGTCGGCGAACGGAGCACACGTCGGATCGGTGGCGAGGTCGGCGACCATCACCACCTCCCCCCGTGCCGCGGCCGTGCCGCACACCGCGGATCCCTCGGCAATGGGAAGCCCGTCGATGGCGCGCGCGAAGCTCGCCGGGAAGCTCGGCGCGGCTCCGTGTCGCAGTGTGGAACCGTCGGCGCTTACGAGGAGGACCGTGCACCTGACCCCGGACAGCTGACTCTCGACCATCCGGCACACCTCGGCGAGCGTCTCCGGGAGCGGCGTGCTCGTCGCGATCATCTCCAGGATCGACGCCTGCTCGAGCACACGAGCCTCGCTGGCCCGAACTGTCGACGCCGCCTCGTGTTGCAGCGTCACGTCACGACCGGTCAGCACGACGCCCTGAACGCTCGGGTCGCCGGACAGATCGAGCGCGGCCGCTTCAATGGTGAGCCAACTGCCGTCGGCACGGCGGGCCCGGAACGTGAGCTGCTGTTGAGCGCGAGGGTCGGGCGAGCTGGTCGCGAGCGCTTCGCGCACAGAATCGACGTCGTCCGGATGCACCAGCTCGAGGAAGTCCTTCCCCACCATCGAACCGGCCGGGAAGCCGCTCATCTCGTCGGTCGACGGGGACGCGTAGCGGACCCGGCCGTCGCGCTCGAGAACCACGATGGAGTCGAAGGACTGCTCGACGAGCGCCCGGAACCGCCGCTCGCTGCTCCGCAGCGCCGCCTCGACGCTCTTGAACTCGGTGACATCGACGAGGGACCCCACGAACGCGGCCGGGGCCGCGGTGCGCCGGGCCCGCACGGCGCGGGCGCGCACCCAGCGCACCTCGGCGTCGGGGCGCAGGACCCGGTACTCGAGATCGAGCTCGCCCGTGTCGGTCGCCGCGACGGCCAGGGCCGCGTCGACCTCACCTCTGTCGTCGGGGTGGACGGCGTCGAGCCAGCCATGTCCCAGGAGCTCCGACACACGCCGTCCGGTGATCTCGCACAGCCGCTCGTTGACGAGGACGTTGCCGTAGGGCTCGACCGAGGCGAAGAGGCCGACCGGCGCCGAGGCAGCGAGGGCCAGCAGCTCGGGCTGGCCGAGGCTCTCGCGCGCGGCACGACGGGCCGCGCTCGAATCGGACAACCCCGATCCGAGCCCGATCGTCGGCACGCTGTCGCTCATGGTGCTCCTCGAGGCCGTTCCCACGTTAGGCGCGCCGTGGCCGACCCGTCAGGCCTGATGGTCAGGCCAAGTGGTCGGGCCGCGAACGCAGCACCGCAACCTTCGCCAGGCCCCACTCGAGCTGGAACGGACCGAGCTCGGGGTTGCCGAGGTCGCCCAACGTACGCGGCACCAGGTTGTACCGGTCGTCGGGGAACGCCCGCACGTCGAAGTCGTCGCGGTCGACCTCCGCGACGCCGGCCGCCCGCAGCACGTCCGTCGGCTCCCGCACTGCAGTGCGCACGATCTCGAGGGGGGTCGTGTGCTGGTCGCGCGGATCGAGGGCAAACAGCGCCCGCAGCGCGCCCCCGACCCGCGTCGTGCACGCCGCGGCTGCCTCCCGGGCGGCGGCCGGGATCGCCCCGCCCGTCGCCGTGGCGCCACCCACGCCGGATCGTGCTTCGGACCAAGCGTCGAGCAGTCGGTCGATCTGCGTGAGCACCCAGCCGGGCAGCGCGGCCTCCACGCCCGTCGCGATCGCGTCGGACGCCGCGACGAGTCGGTCGAGGGCGCTCGCTTCGGCGCCCTGGTCGGGCGGACCCGTCATGACCCACCCCCATCATTCACTGTCACACCCGTGCGCCAGGATCGGCACATGGATGACTTCAGCATCACCGACGAGCTCATGTTCCGGGTCCACGGCGCGATCGAGCGACGCGGCTTCTTCACGATGGGTGTGCTGGGCGGCCCCGCGTCGCCCCCGTGGTCGTACACGATCGGATTCCTCGAACGCGGGCATCCCGAGCTGGTGACGCTCGGCCTCGCCCCCGAATCGGCAGACCGCCTCTTCGTGCACGCTTCGGCGCTGCTCGACGAGGGCGCACCGCCAGGGATCGGGCGCTCGCACCGCCACGATTGGAACGGCCTCACGATCGGGCTGATCGATGTTCCCTGGGTGCAGTGGACGGAGGGCAGCGACCTCGTGAGCGGGATGGTCTCGTACTACGGGATGCGAGGCGGGTTCCCGTGCGAGCCGGGCGTCGCCCAGGTCGTGTGGCCCGACGAAGCCGGACACCTCGCGTGGGACCGGGGGTGCGACCCGACCATGCGGGAGGTACAGCCGCTCCTCGACGAGGTGGCATGGGATCGCGATGCCGAGCCCGGCACGTGCGGCCCGGAATGCGACCTCTGGCACGGCTGAGTGACCGCCGGAGGGCACCGTCAACCGCGAGATGACGTGAACCAGCTGGTCATTCGGTCAGGCCGACCCTGCGCAGTGCCTCGGCCGGCTCGAGGATGAGCCCGGTGACGAACGGTCCGAACTCCGCGTAGCGGGCCGACACCTCGTCGAAGCGCATCTCGTAGACGATCTGCTTGAGGTCGCCGGGGTCGTCGGCGAAGAGGGTGACACCCCACTCCCAGTCGTCGAGGCCGGTCGAACCGGTGATGAGCTGCGTCACGCGCCCGGCGTAGCCGCGCCCGACTCGGGCGTGGCCGGCCATCAGGCGCTTGCGCTCGTCGAAGGAGAGCGCGTACCAGTTGTCACCGCCGTCCGCGGGGCCGACGCGACGCTTCGACATCGGGTAGAAGCAGATCGTGCGGCGCCGGGGGAGCGCGGGGTGCACCCGCTGCTCGCGGTAGTGGGCAATGCGCTCGCGCCACACCACGACGCGCGCCTCCAACTCGGCGGGATCGGTGATGCCGTCCTCGGTGGCGAGGCGGGCGCGCTCGTCGTCCTCGGTGGTGGCGTACTCCGAGGTCTCGGTCATCGACACGTACGACCACGTGGGCACGAGCGGTGCGCCCTCGAGCTCGGCCTGAAACGCTTGCAGGCGGGCCAGGTCGGGGCCGACGGCCATGACGCCGAGGTCGGCCTTGTGGCCGAGCGCGACGAACGTGAGCACCTGATGAGAATTCGGGCCGCCGGGGGGAGGGGCGGTGAGCGCGGCGATCGCATCGAGCGCCCGCTTGGCTCCGCCGGGCTCCTGCTCGGCCCGGGCATGGTCGATCCGGTAGAAGAGGTGCAGCACCCCCCAACCCGAGGCCGATTCGACCGGTTCACGAGCGTCCGCCGTCATGGTGCGAGGGTACCTGCGGACGCTGCCGCACGAGCGCTCGGGTCGCGGCGTCGCCTCAGTCGGGTCGGGCGAGCGCGGTGGCCTCCACTGCTTCGACCGTCGCGAGGTGGAACGGGAAGTGGCGCGCCATCACCGCGCGGATCTGGGCATCGGCTTCCCACCCTTCCCCCTCGACGAGGAAGCGGAAGAACCGACGCATGAACGCACCCTCGACGTAGGCCCGTTGGATGCGCGGCGGCTCGGGCGCAACGATCTCGAGCATGATCGGGGGGCAGACGCGGACGACCTCCTGCGCGGCATCGGCGAGGACCGGGTCGCGGAAATCGGACTCGAAGTCGTCGAACCAGCCGCAGCTGAGATCGTCGGCGACACGCGGATCTTCGCGGGCCGCGCCAAGGTACGGCTCGCGGTCGAGGAACTGCACTTGCGCGGCGGGGAGCACGGGCCGGTAGTCGGCCCACTTCGCCAAGACCAGCGCGCGCACGGTCGCCTCGTGCATGGACCGCGACCATACGCGAGCGGGGCGCCCCCGTTGGGGACGCCCCGAACTCGAGGACTTGATGCGGTGGAGCAGGACTAGAAGTCCATGCCTCCCATGCCGCCCATGTCGCCACCGGGCATCCCACCGGGCATGCCGGCCGCGGCAGGGGGCTCCGGCTTGTCCGCGACGACGGCCTCGGTGGTGAGGAACAGCGCCGCAATCGACGCTGCGTTCTGGAGCGCCGAGCGGGTCACCTTGGCTGCGTCGATGACGCCGGCCTTGATGAGGTCCTCGTACTCCTCGGTCGCCGCGTTGAGGCCATTGGAACCCTTGAGGCCACGGAC
>JALHSW010000478.1 GCA_022865365.1 Acidimicrobiia bacterium
ACCACCGGCGCGCTGGTAGGTCGCGACTTCACCGTCGCCGTCCTCGCCGAGGTCAGCGGCCAGAGCGCAGACGACGTGCTCGACGCTCTCGACGAGGCCGTGCACACCCGGATCATCGAGGAGGTCGCACACGATCGGTTCCGCTTCTCCCACGCTCTCGTGCGCGCCACGATCTCCGACGAGCTCGGGAGCAGCCGGCGGCTCCGATTGCACCGGCGGATCGCCGAGGCGCTCGAGCGGGTCGACCCCACGAATGACGCCGCCCTCGCCCACCACTGGCTCGAGGCGGCCGAGGCCGGGGACCCCGCCCGCGCGATCGAGTACGCGAACCGGGCCGCACAGACGTCAGTCGACGCGGGTGCCCTCGACGATGCCGTCGCCCTGTACCGCCGAGCCCTCGAGTTCTGCGAGGCCGGCGACTTCGAACAGCAACGACGCGACCTGCTTGTCGAGCTCGCGACCGCGCTGTTCTTCCTGGGCGCCACCGACGCGCGGGAGATCGCGATCGAGGCGGTCGAGGTGGCCCGCGCCGCTGACGACGCCAAGAACCTGGTCCGGGGCGCAACCATGCTCGGATGGAGCTCGGGCAACCAGGGGCTGGGTGACTCGCACACGGTCGAGATGATGACCGACGCGCTGACCCGAGCAGATGCCGGCATGCCACGGGAGCGAGCCGAACTGCTCACGGTACTGGCGCGCTCGCTCATGTTCGAGGAATCGGATCGCCGCGTCGCCTACGCAGAGGAGGCGCTCGACCTTGCCCGCGCCGCAGATGACCCCAACCTCTTCATCCACGTAGGCAAGTCGTACCTGCAGACGAATTCGACCCCCGACAACCTCGAGCGGCGCCTGGTCATTGCCCACGAGATCCAGGAGGTCGGCGCACGGCTCGACAACCCGTTCGCCCGTCAGCAAGCGCTCCCGCTGCAGCCCGCTTGGGAAGCCGGCGACCTCGACTGGGTTCGGCGCAACGCGCTCGAGGAGGAGGCCCTCGCCGAGCGACTGCCACACGCTGGGATACGAGCCGGCGCGTTGCTCCACCGGGCCAAGAACGCGTTGTTCGCAGGTCGCATCGCCGATGCCGACCTGACCCTCACCGACCTGGTGACGGCATACGGCGAGGTGCCCGGCGTCTTCAACGTCTATGCCGCGTTGCTCCTAATCACTCGATGCGAGCAGGGTCGTGCAGGCGAGGTCGTAGAGCTTGTCAGCCAGGTTCGGGACCGCCTGGAGAGCGCATCGGGCGTCCAAGCGCTGCTCCGTTCGTTCGAAGGATTTCTCGCGTTCGAAGCGGGTGACGGCGAGCGTGCCGAGGAGATGCTCCGCACGGAGGCCGCAGACTCCTTCTCGAGGCAGGCGCGCGACGGCGGATGGTACGCATACCACACGAACTGGGCCGAGATTGCAGCCGAAGTCGGTGATCTCGACGCGTCCGACCAACTCCATGCGCTGCTCGTCCCGTTCGTCGACCGGATCGCGAACTTCGTCAACGTGGCCCACGGCTCGGTTGCTCGCCACGTCGGACGGC
>JALHSW010000479.1 GCA_022865365.1 Acidimicrobiia bacterium
CTTCTCCATGTACTCGCTCATGTCGATGCGGACCATCGCCTTGGCGTCGTCGAAGAGGAAGTCGGCGAGCGTGCGCGCCAACTCGGTCTTCCCGACACCCGTCGGACCCAGGAACAGGAACGAGCCGATGGGCTGATCGGGATCCGACAGGCCCGCACGCGACCGGCGGATCGCGTTCGCGACGGCGCTCACCGCTTCGTCCTGACCGATCACGCGCGCGTGCAGCACGTCTTCCATGCGCACGAGCTTGGCCATCTCCCCCTCGAGGAGCCGGCTCACCGGGACGCCGGTCCACTTGGCGACGATCTCCGCGACGTCCTCCTCGTCGACCTCTTCCTTCAGCATGTGCTCGTCGCCCTGGAGGTCGTTCAGCCGCTGCGTCTTCCCCTCGATCTCGGTCTCGATCTCGCGCATCGTGGCGTAGCGAAGCTGTGCCGCCTGCTCGAGGTCGCCCTCACGCTCGGCCTTCTCGGCATCGGTGCGCGCGGCCTCGAGGCGGCCCTTGAGCCCACGAATCTCGGCGATCGCGTCCTTCTCGTTCTGCCAGCGCGCGACCATCCCGTTGCGCTCCTCGCCGAGCTCCGCCAGCTCGGCCTCGATCGTGGCGAGGCGACCCTTCGAGGCGTCGTCGGTCTCCTTGGCGAGCGCAGCCTTCTCGATCTCGAGCTGACGAATGCGACGCTCGACGACGTCGATCTCCATCGGCATCGAGTCGATCTCGATCCGCAGACGCGCCGCGGACTCGTCGATCAGGTCGATCGCCTTGTCGGGCAGCTGGCGTCCGGTGATGTAACGGTCCGAGAGCACCGCCGCCGCGACGAGCGCGGCGTCCTTGATGCGGACCCCGTGGTGCACCTCGTAACGCTCCTTGAGGCCGCGCAGGATCGCCACGGTGTCGTCCACCGAAGGCTCACCGATGTAGACCTGCTGGAAGCGCCGCTCGAGTGCGGGGTCCTTCTCGACGTACTTGCGGAACTCGTCGAGCGTCGTCGCACCGATCATGCGCAACTCACCGCGCGCCAGCATGGGCTTGATCATGTTGCTCGCGTCGACGGCACCTTCTGCGCCGCCGGCGCCGACGATGGTGTGCAGCTCATCGACGAAGGTGATCACCTCACCGTCGGAGTCGGTGATCTCCTTGAGCACAGCCTTGAGCCGGTCCTCGAACTCACCGCGGTACTTCGCGCCGGCGACCATCGCGCCGATGTCGAGCGAGATGAGGCGCTTGTCGCGCAGTCCCTCGGGTACGTCGCCCTCGACGATTCGTCGGGCGAGCCCTTCGGCGATCGCGGTCTTCCCCACACCGGGTTCACCGATGAGCACCGGATTGTTCTTCGTGCGACGCGACAGCACCTGGATGACGCGGCGGATCTCTTCGTCGCGTCCGATGACGGGGTCGAGCTTGCCCTTGCGGGCGTCCTCGGTGAGGTCTCGACCGAACCGCTCCAACGCCTGGTACTGGTCCTCTGGGTTCTCGCTCGTGACACGATGGCTCCCCCGCACCTGCTGGAGGGCGCCGAGGAGCGCTTCGTGCGTGACGCCGAGACCGCGCAGCAGGTCGCCGACGCCGCCGACGATCTCGCTCATCGCGAGCAGGACGTGCTCCGTCGAGAGGTAGTCGTCGCCAACGTCGCTGCGCTGCTGATCGGCGGCCTCGAGCACCTGGTAGGCGTCCTGGGCGAGCTGGGCGGTCTGGGTCGTCGGCCCGTAGACCTTGGGGAGGCGCTCGATCGCCTCGTCGACCCGTTCGAGCAGCGTCTTCGGGGCGACCCCGAGGCGCTCGAGCACGGGCAGGACCACGCTCTCGGGCTGGGAAACCAGCGCCGCGAGCAGATGCTCGGGCGTCACCTGGGACTGGTTCCGCTCACGAGCCAGCGCCTGGGCGGCCTGGAGCGCCTCGCCGGTCTTGCGGGTGAACTTGTTGGGATCGATCGCCATGGGTTCCTCGTGCGTCAAGGGGCTGGCCGGGTGGGGGTAGCCCTTGGCGATCCACCCTTGGTGATGACAAAGTTGACAACACCAGTATCAACTCTGATCTTCCCGATGACCGGGGTCAAGGCGGGCATCGCCCGGGCCGACCACAAGAGAACGCGCGATCCTGGTGAGGTCGCAACGGAAGTGGTGCACGTGACCGGTGTGGAGCACGAGGGGATGGTGGGCGGCCAGGCCGCGGGCTGGTACCCCGATCCGC